>JBMFPD010000077.1:0-12159 GCA_049969295.1 Anaerolineae bacterium
GGTGCCGCCGAAGGCGGCGGGAGTAGGGTGAGGTTCACCTCACGGCATGGGACCACAAGGTCATCAGCCACCAGCAAAAGGTGCAACCGAGTCCCTAAGGTGCGGCGTTTTGCCAGGGGAGAGGGGTTGTGCTATAATGCCCCTCTGCAGGGGTCGCTCTGACCCCAGGGAGGGAGCCGAACATGTCACAACCGAGGGTGACACGGGAGCCCGCACCGTCGCGAGGGACTTTCCTGGTTGCCATCCTCTCCATCTTGCTTCTGGCCACAGCAGTCTATACCAGTTACCTGGTCTACCAGGCCGTGCGGGACGTGGTAGCCCATTCCTCCGAATTCCCCTCGCTGCCACAGATCCGCCTGCCCGTCCGGCGCGTCCAGCCGGCGGAGGTGACGGGGAACATCCAGCCACCAGGGGAACAACCCCCTCTCATCTCCTTCCTGGCCCCGCGCCCGACACCACAGCCCGTCCCCCGGCGCATCAACATCCTGGTCATGGGGATTGACCAGCGCCGTGGCGAGAAAGGGCCCTGCCGCACCGATACCATGATCCTGGTCTCGGTGGACCCAGCGCGGAAGCAAGTGGGGATGCTCTCCCTTCCCCGGGACCTCTACATCACCATCCCGGGGTACGGAGAAAACCGCATCAACATGGCCAACTTCATCGGCGATCGGGATAAATACCCAGGCGGCGGGCCGGCCCTGGCCAAACGCACCATTGAGTACAACTACGGGGTGCGGGTGGACTACTACATCCGGGTCAATTTTGATGGCTTTGAGCGCATCATTGACACCATTGGCGGTGTGGACATCCTGGTGGAGAAGGATATCCGGGACGACACCTTCCCCGACGATAACTATGGCTACGACCCGCTCTACATCCCGGCTGGGCTCATCCACATGGATGGCAAACTGGCCCTCAAGTATGCCCGTACCCGCCACGGAGATAGCGATATCTACCGCGCCCGGCGCCAGCAGCAGGTGATCCTGGCAGTGAAGGACAAGATCACCCGGATGAACCTGGCCCCTTCGCTGCTCCTCAAGTTGCCGGAACTGATGCGCACCTTCTCCGATTCCGTGGAGACGGACATCCCCGTGGACCAGGCCATCCAACTGGCCCAGATGGCCATGGAATGGGACCTCTCCAACGTGGAAACGGCCGTCATTGACGACTCCATGACGGTGCGGCACTTCACGGAGACGGGGGCGGACGTGCTCCTCCCTCTCAACGACAAGGTCCGCGCCCTGATGGACCGGATGTTCGGCGAGGGGGAGACGCCCACCCCCACCGTGCCCCCGGCCACACCCCAGCAAATGGACCAGGCCCTCCAGGAAGTCCGCCGCCAGGCCGAGGCCCAGAGCCGCCAGGCTGCCCTGCAGCAACAGCTGGCTGCGGACGGGGCGCGCATCGTCGTCCTGAGCGGCACAGGCCAGCCCGACCTGGCTCTCCAGGTTGCCGACTACCTGAAGAACTTCGGGTTCAACGTCGTGGCGGTGGGCGAAGCAGACCGCTCCGACTACACCCAGACCGTGCTCGTGGACTACACGGGCAAGGAGTTCACCATCTCCCAACTGGTGGGCCTCTTCCAGGTGCGCCCGGAGAACGTGCGCCGCAGCCCCATCCCCAAGGACGAGACCGACGTGCGGCTCATTGTGGGGGCTGACTTCCAGTGGCCTACGGCTTCAGCGTGCCCCGGCCCCTCCGATTAGGGAGCAGCCCGCCCGGGCCGCGCGGGCGGGGACCCGGATCGCCTGGAACGCCCCACGCCCAATCCCCCAGGACCTCTTCCGCCGGCCTGCCGGCAGCAAGCAGCGGGGGCGACGCCGTGGCAAAGCGCGGCACGACCTGCGCCGCCCTCCCCGGTGCCCCAGACCGCGCCTACGAACCTGCGCGCGCCTTGCGCACCCACGGCAGGGGGATGACGCAGATAAAGCGCAGCATCCCCTCGCCGTCGTTCACGTACTGGTGCTTCGCATCCGGCGGCACGAAGACCACATCCCCGGCCTTCACCCGGTGGACCTCCTCGCCGTAGCGCACGTAGCCGGTCCCCTCCAGGATGTAGTTCCCGTGCTCCTGCCAGTGGGTGTGGTAGGGGGTGGCCGCGCCAGGCTCCACCTCAATGATGCGCATGGCGAAGGTCGGCGCATCGTCCATGTGCTCGTCGATCACCCAGCGGATGGTCACGCCGGGCACGCCCTCAAAGGGCTCGGCTTCCACGTCCCGGTAATCCTGCACTTTGAACATGTGCCTCTCCTTGAGATGAGATAGCCAGAGGACGCGGGGTGCCCTCAACACCCCTCTGGGGGCTCCAGGTTCAGCAGCGCGGCTACCGTCCGCATCCCTTCGGGGAAGAGGCGGTGCGCCTCCTCCCGGCCGTAGTGTCGGTACAGGAAGCGGATGGTGGGCAGCATCTCCGCTTCGGCGTAGTAGGCCAGGACCTTCTCCAGCGCCTCCCAGTGGCGCGGCGTGAGGTCCAGGCCCATCTCCTGGGCCCGCTGTGCGATCTCGGCCCGCAACGCATCGTCCATAGGTTCCCTCCCTGGCGTTATCCCGGCCGACGGACAGCCCGGCCGGAGGCCTCCAGGACCTCCTGGTACAGAGCCAGCACCCGCTCCACCAGGACCTGCACGTCAAACTCCTCGGCCCAGCGGCGCGCCGCCTCGCCCAGGCGCTGGCGCAGGGCTTCGTCCCCCAGGAGGCGCTGGATGGCGGTGCGCAGCGCCTCCGGGTCCCCCGGGGGGACCACCCACCCCGTCTCCCCGTGCCGATTGACCCAGGACGTGCCCGTCCCCAATTCTGTGGAGAGGGCAGGGCGTCCGCTGGCCATCGCCTCCAGGAGGACCGCGCCGAAGGCCTCGCTCCGCTGGTCCGCCGGCAGGACGAAGAGGTCGCAGGCATGGTAGTAGGCGGGGAGGTCCTCCTCCGGCACCTCGCCTACGAAGTGGACCCGGTCCCTGAGCCCCAGGGCCTGGGCCTCGGCCTCCCACGCCCCCCGCATGGGGCCTTCGCCCACGACGACCAGGCGCACCTCCGGCAGGCCCTGCAGGGCCCGCAGGAGGTGGGAGAGCCCCTTGTAGTACCGCAGGCGTCCCACGAAGAGCAGGAGCGGCCCTCCGAAGCGCTCCCGCAGGGCCTGGATGGCCTCCGGCGCGGCCCTTTGGAACCGGGCCACCTCAATCCCCAGGGGGATGACACGGCAGCGGTCGGCCACCTCCTGGAGGTAGGGCGAGGAGGCCACGTAGTGGGGACTGGTGGCGATGATGCGGTCGGCCCGGCGCAGCACCCGCCGCAGGAATGGCCGGTAGAGGCGCAGCCACCCCTGCTGGCGGACCACGTCGCTGTGGTAGGTCAGGACGGTGGGCCGACCCCGCCCCAGGAGGAGGTGGGCCATCTCCCCCAGGGGGTAGGGGAAGTGCAGGTGGGTGATGTCCGGCCGCAGGCGCGCCAGGTAGACCGGGAGCGAGAGGCTGATGGGGGTGGAAGAGACCGTCGCGGCGCGCCCAGCCTTGATCACCCGGACGCCTCCCCGGTCCTCCACGGTGGTGCGGGGGGTGAGGCTGGTCACCAGGACCGCGACCTGGTGCCCCCGGGCAGCCTGGCCTTCTGCCAGGAGCCGGATGTGGTTCTCAATACCCCCCAGGACGGGGTCGTAGTCCTTGTAGACGTGCAGGATGCGCATGGCCCCCTACCGCCGCAAGGCGCGCGGCTTGCAGAGGATCTCCCGGATCTCCAGGTCGAAGAAGTCCTGGGCGTTGGCCGGCAGGACCACGGCGGCGGTGTCCGCGCCCCGGCCCGTGCCAGCCACGGCCACCACTTCCTCGTCGGTGCGGACAAGGCCGGCATCGGCGGCCATGACCGCGATCTCGGCGATGACCTTGAGGCCCTCGCCGAAGGTGCGCAGGGCGTAGGCGATGATCTCGTCCAACTGGTACGTGCCCAGCTTGCGGCGCACGGCGCGGTTCACGCCCCCGAAGGCGTGCTGGCAGGTGAGGACCGTGCCCCCCGCGGCCTCAATGGCCTGGCGGTGCTCCGGCAGGAACTCCTGGGTGTTCGGCTCGCGGAAGCCGTGGGAGTGGCTCACCACCACCAGGCGGATGCCGCTCCCGGCGAAGAGGCGCGCCGCCTCCGCTCCTGTAGCGCCGCTCGTAGAAGCCACCAGTGCCGTGCGCAATCCCAGGGCCCTGGCCCGCTCCAGGGCCACCCGCAGCGTAGCCGCGGTGTTGGCCGGCCCGGGCCGGTCAAAGTAGAGGCAAGGGACCGTCTGTTCCGACATGGGATTCTGTACACCTCCTTGGCGTGACGTAGGGGCGGGTCTTGTGCCCGCCCGCGGGCACCCACCAGCGGCGCCCCCTTGCGCCCTTCTCCTCTCTGCATCGGAGAGGAGAAGGGGTTGGGGGATGAGGAGAGGTCATCCCCTACCCCAGGGCCATGCGGCGCAGGTCCTCAGCGTGCACCTCCCGGAGGCTCGCCACGACGCGGTGGGCGGCGGCCAACTCGTGGGCCGGCCGCGTGGTGGTGAGGGCCACACAGTGCATCCCCGCGGCCAGGGCTGCCTGGACCCCC
The DNA here is from genome assembly GCA_049969295.1 of Anaerolineae bacterium. Classification (GTDB taxonomy): domain Bacteria; phylum Chloroflexota; class Anaerolineae; order DTPP01; family DTPP01; genus DAOTYM01. Next base: position 4,561 of record JBMFPD010000077.1, read on the forward strand.
ACGGCAGCGTCCTCCAGCACCACGCACCGCGCTGGGGGAACACCCAGCCGTTCCGCTGCCACCAGGAAGACCTCCGGCGAGGGCTTCCCCTCCCGCACGTCCTCGGCGGCGACCAGGGCCCCGAAGAAGGAACTGAGGCCCAGCGCGTCCACCGTGGCCTCCACGTTGGCCCGTGGCCCCGAGGAACCCACTGCCTGCCGCGCCCCAGCCTCCCGCAGGGCGCACAGGAGTTCCCACGCCCCCGGGAGGAGGCGCACCCGCGAGGGGATGAGGGCCCGGTAATAGGCCTCCTTGCGGGCATCCAGTTCCCGCAGGCGCTCCTCCGGCAGGTCTGGCCCCAGGAGGGTGCGCAGGATGCGGTCGTTGCGCTGCCCGAAGGACTGCAGGAACTGCTCGCGGGTGTAGGGAACCCCCTCCTCCTGGAAGAGGCGGGCCCACGCCGCGTAGTGGGCCTCCCCGCTATCCACCAGGACGCCGTCCATGTCCCAGATAACCGCCCAGAGCTCACCCCCGTCTCCCATGTGCTGCCTTGCCCCTTGCGAAGGATCAGCCTGCCACGAGCACTGTGCCCAGGGTGCTCTGGGGGTCCAGAAGGGCGCGGCGGACGTTCCCCGGCCGCTCCCCGCTGAACATCTGGACCCGCAGGGCCGGTTCCCTTTCCACCAGGTGAGCCATGGCCTGCACCTTGCTCCACATGCCGCCGGTCACGTCCACCCCGTGGGATGCGCCAAGCCCCCCTTCCACCTCGCGCACCGCCGCCGGGGTCAGCCGGCGCAGGAGGCGCGCCGTGGGGTCCCGGTGCGGGTCGGCGGTGTAGACGCCTCCCACCTGCCCCGCGAGGAGGATGCGGTCCGGCCGCAGGTGCGGGACCAGGTAGGCGAAGACCTCTTCGGTGGAGACGATGGTCCCGCCCCGCACTTCGTCCAGGGCCACGTCGCCGTAGACCAGGGGGACCAGCCCCTGGCGCAGGGCCCCGGCGATGGGGCGCACCTCCAGGTGGACGAGGAGCCCATCCCGGCAGAGGGCCGAGGCCGAAGGCGGCAGGGCGAGGACCGGCACGCCGGCCTCCCACAGGGCGTCGCAGACGAGGCGATCCAGGAGCGCCGCGGCGCGGGCCGTCTCGGCGTACCCGCGCCACCCCTCGGGGCCGTGGACCCCCTCCCGTGTGCGGTAACGCTCTCCCACCACGTGGCCGAAGGAGCCGCTCCCGTGGCCCAGGAGGAGCCGCAGGCCCGGCCGTGCCGCCAGCGCCCCGGCGATCTCCCGGGCCAGGCGCGCCAGAACCCGCCACCGGACGACCATGGGACGCGTCTTATCCGTGATGAGGGACCCGCCCAGTTTCAGGAAGACGAGTTCCCCGTCCAATGCTCCCATGCAGAGAACCCTTCACTCACCCGATGGGCAGACCTCTCTCCATCCCCCAACCCGGGTCGGGGTGAGGTCGGTCAATCCTCCACCCAGACCCATTCGCCGTCCACCCGCACCCGCTGCCCGGTGCAGATCTCCTCAATGGGGACCTGGTCCACCATGGGGATGTCGCCCATGATGGCGCCGATGGCCACGATGGGCTCGCTTTCCCGGTTGACGATGGCCGCTGGAGCCAGCCCGTTGCGGGCCAGGCGGTACAGGATGTACGAACCGACGGTGCTCCCCTTGCCCGTGGGGAAGACCAGCACCTTCCCTGCCACCGACTGTCCCTCCAGAGGGTGCCCAGGCTCCACCACGCGTCCCGTCTCGGGGTCCACGCCGCCCAGGAAGCCGATGGGCTCCGGCGAGACGAGGGCCTCCCCTTCCGCCCTCCCCGCCCGGATGGCCCGCCCGCGGAACTGCTTCATGCCTTCCCTCCCGACCAGCGCCCGGTCCGCGCCGCTTCCAGACACTGGGCCAGGTTCCCGAACCGCACCGCCACGCCGGAGTGGGCCGGGGCATAGAAGGCGGTCTTGGCCGAGTTCGTGGCCAGGACGCGGACGCCCAGCGTCTGGATGGGGGCGACGACGGCGCAGGTATCGGCCACCACGTGGCCACCGGCGGCCTCAATCTGGGCCACCCAGCCCCGCTGGGCAGCCTCCTCCCGCACGGCCTGCCCCGTGGTGACCCAGAGGCGCGCCGCCAGGCGCTGGCCAGCCACCGCCCCGGCCACCCGGCGGATTTCGTCCAGGGAGGCATGGGGGCAGCCGATGTGGACCAGGTCCACCCTTTCCGCCGGAGCGTTCAGGCGGGCGTAAACTTCTTCCAACGATGCCACCTCCAGCCGCCGCGGGGCCCGGCCCAGGGCCGGCTCGTCCCGCACCTCCGGCGTCACGCCCCAGACGTGGAAGAGGGCCACCGCCCCTGCCGCGGCCATGGCCGCACCCAGCACCCGCAAGAGGTCTGTAGATGGTGCCAACCACGAAGGACACGAAGCATATCCTTTTCCTTCATCCCCTTCGTGTCCTTCGTGGTGCGTTCTTGGCAACTGTTCGGCCAGGTCCACGAAGGCCGGCACGCCCTGGCCCACCTTCTGGCCCACCAGAATCCCCAGCGCGCCGAAATCGGCCTCGTCCCGCAGGGGGACCCGGACCCGCACCTCCACAGTGGCCTGGCGGCCTTCGTCCAGGTGAAGGCCGTAGGCCGCGGTCCGACCGACGATGGCCGCGGCCAGCGCGCTGGGCCCTCCCTCGCGGTTGGTGCGCGCCCCGGCCAGGGAATTGGCGAAGACCACGGCCGAGGACTCGGCCCAGGCCAGGTGGCTCCCCCGGGCCGGCCAGGGCATGGCAAGGTAGGGTGCGCAGGTGAGGGTCGGCTGGACCCCGAGACGGGCGAACGCCTCCACCACGGCCTCCTGCTGGCGGGCAAACTCCTCCGGGATGCCCAGGGCCCGCCACCTCGCCATGTCCATGCCCGCCGGATTCAGGAAGGCCGGCACCCTCGCCCGGGCCCCCTCCCGGGCCCAGGCCTGGAGGAACTCCAGCCCGGCCTGGCCCAGGTTCTTGTAACTCACCCCGCTCACCTGGGCACTCGCCACGGGGACCAGGCGGCGCGCGCCGTAGATACGCCCCAGGGCCACGACCATCTCCATCGCCCGGCGCACGCCGGGCCCTTCCGCGCCCTGGAGCATGGCCTCCTCTTCTGGAGCGAGGGACAGGGGAATGGACACGGCTCCCGGCCTCAGCCCAGCCTCTCGCTGGCCACCACGTCCAGGTCCAGGCCGGCGCGGCGGCCGGACCGGTAGGCGAAGTAGCCAGCCGCGGCGACCATAGCCGCGTTGTCGGTGCAGAGGAAGGGGGGCGCGACCCGCACCGGGACGGGGATGCGCCGCTGGGCCTCCGCCCGCAAGAGGGCGTTGGCCGCCACGCCCCCTGCCAGGAGCACCTCCTGGACCCTGAAGGCCTCCGCAGCGCGGGCCGTCTTCTCCACCAGGACGTCCACCACGGCTGCCTGGAAACTGGCGGCCAGGTCCGCTATGGGGAGGAACTTGCGGCGTCCCTTTTGTCTGAGTTCCTCCACGGCGCGCAGGACGGCCGTCTTCAGCCCGCTGAAGGAGAAGTCGTAACTCCCGCCCAGGTGGGCCCGCGGGAAGCGGAAGGCTGTGGGGTCCCCTCCCTCTGCAGCGCGCTGGATGGCCGGTCCGCCGGGGTATCCCAGGCCGAGGAGCCGGGCCACCTTGTCAAAGGCCTCGCCCGCCGCGTCGTCCAGCGTGCCACCCAGGCGCCAGTAGGCTCCGTGGTCGCGCATGAGCACGAGTTCCGTGTGGCCCCCGGAGACGATGAGGATGAGGGTCGGGAGGGCAGGGGGCGGCGTGGGTTCTGGCCCGGTCAGGAGCCAGTTGGCGTAGATGTGCCCTTCCAGGTGGTTGATCCCCACCAGAGGGAGACCCCGCGCCCAGGCGATGGCCTTGGCCGTGTTGACCCCCACCAGGAGGGACCCCGCCAACCCCGGGCCGTAGGTCACCGCTACGGCGGAGAGGTCGTTCCACCCCGCCTGGGCCCTTTCCATCGCCTCGCGGATGACCGGCACGATGGCCAGCACGTGCTGGCGGGAGGCGACCTCCGGGAAGACGCCACCGTACTGGCGGTGGAGGTCCACCTGGGAGGCCACCACGTTGGAGAGGATGTGGCGGCCGTCCTCCACCACGGCTGCAGCCGTCTCGTCGCAGGAAGTCTCAATCCCCAGGATCTTGGTCATCGGCCTTCCACGCACGGAGGATGGCTTCCAGGAGGGCGGAATCCTCGCCTGGGAGGACGGTGCGGGGGTCAAGGACCAGGCGGTCGCCCTCAATGCGGGCCACCACAGGAGGGGTCCCCAGCCGCAAGCGCCGCGCAAGGCTGTCCGGCGAGGGAGCAGCGAGGGCCACAAGGAACGTGGGCAGAGTCTGGCCGGGCAGGGAGCCACCCCCTACCGCCGACTCCCCCGGCACGACCTGGGTTGGCAGCCCCTCCGCAGCCAGGCGGCGCGCCCAGGCTCTCGCCCGGCGCCGCAGGCTCTGGGGAGACGCGGCGATCATGCGCCAGACCGGGACCTTCTCCACGGCCTCCCCCCGCAGGTAGTGGAGCAACGTGGCCTGGAGGCCGGCCAGGGTGGTCTTGTCCACCCGCAGGGCCCGCGTGAGGGGGAAGCGCCGCAGCCGCTCCACGAGATCTCGCCGGCCCACAATGATGCCGGCCTGGGGCCCGCCCAGGAGTTTATCCCCGCTGAAAGAGACCAGGGCTGCGCCCGCCGCCACACTCTCCTGGACCGTGGGCTCGTGGGCCAGGCCGTAGGCCTCTGTGGGAAGCAAGGTGCCGCTGCCCAGGTCGCCCACCACGGGGACCCCGACCTCCCGACCCAGGGCCACCAGCTCCTCCAGCGAAGGTTCCTCGGCGAAGCCCACGATGCGGAAGTTGCTATGGTGGGCCCAGAAGAGGAGGGCCGTCCCGGAGGTGAGGGCGGCACGGTAGTCGGAGAGGCGGGTACGGTTGGTGGTGCCCACCTCCACCAGGCGGGCGCCGCTCTGCTGCATCACCTCGGGGATGCGGAACCCGCCGCCGATCTCAATCAACTGGCCCCGAGAGATGACCACTTCCCGTCCGGCGGCCAATGCCGCCAGGATGAGGAGGACCGCACCGGCGTTGTTGTTCACCACCAGGGCTGCCTCGGCGCCGGTCAGGCGGCAGAGGAGTTCCTCGGCGTGGACGTAGCGGCTGCCCCGCCGCCCCTCCTCCAGAGAGTACTCCAGGTTGGAGTACCCCTGCCCGGCCATCCTCATGGCGGCGAGGGTTTCCTCGCTGAGGGGGGCGCGCCCCAGGTTGGTGTGGATGATGACCCCCGTAGCATTGATGACCGGGACGAGGCTAGGGCGGAGGCGACGCGCCAGGGTCTCCCGCACTGCGTCCGCGAGGTGGTCCAGGGAGGGGCAGGGCTGTCCCCCCCGGATCGCCTCCCGGGCGCGGTCCAGGGCCTCGCGCGCCGCCTCCACCACCACCTCGTGCGGGACCTCCTGCAGGGAGCCCTGGAGGATGGGGTGGGCGAGGAGCCGGTCCACGCTGGGGAGCCGGCGCAGTTCCTCCTGGGCACCCATGCTCGTCACTTCGCCCCCAGTTTCTTCTTGAGTTCCTCCCAGTCGGCGAGGAAGCTCTTCAGCCCCAGTTCGGTCATGGGGTGGTAGATGGCCTTCTTGAGCACGGCGTAGGGCACGGTGGCGATATCCGCACCAGCCAGGGCCGACTCAATGATGTGCCTGGGATGCCGGATGCTGGCGGAGATCACCCGCGCCTCAATGCCGTAGATGTCAAAGATCTCCGTGAGTTCCCGGAGCATGGCGATGCCGTCGTTGCCGGCCTCGTCAATGCGCCCGATGAAGGGCGAGACGAAGGTCGCGCCGGCGTTGGCGGCGAGGAGGGCCTGGTTCGCTGAGAAGATCAGGGTGGCGTTGGTGCGGATGCCCCAGGACTGGGCGAGTTCGTGCGCTTCGTCCAGGGGGGTGCCGCACTTCCCTTGCCAGGGGCAGTCCACACAGACCCGCTCCGGCGTCATCTCCCGCAGGCGGCTCATGGCCTTCAGCCCCTCTTCAATGGTGGGGATCTTCACCACCACGTGAGGGGACCACTGGGCGATGGCCCGCGCCTCTTCCACCATGCTGTCGGCGTCCACGCTGGTCACTTCGGCGCTCACCGGCCCCTGCACGATGTAGCAGATCTCCTGGGCCACGTTCTTGTAGTCCACCCGGCCGGCCCGCGCCATGAGGGTGGGGTTGGTGGTGACGCCCTTGAGGATGCCCCAGGTAGCCACCTCGCGGATCTCATCCAAGACTGCCGTGTCCAGGTAGATGTCCATGTATCCTTCCTCCTACAATGCAGTGTTGCGCCACAGAGGATTCCGATATGCGGTCTTCTGAGCACCCCTCCCCCAGCCCCCTCCTCGCGTGCGGGGAGGGGGCCCAGGGGGTGGGGTTGGAGGGCACAGCGGCACCGTGCCCCTGCGTTCACGCTCCCCTCGTCCCTCGCTCCTCAGAACGCCAAGCCTTCAAGGATTGCTGTGGTCCAGCGCCAGGGTGTGGGCCTTCCAGCCGCGGGCCGTCAACGGTGCGCCACGCTCGGGACCTTGAGGAGGCGCGCTGCGTTCTCCCCCAGGATGAGGGCCTGGGCCTCCGCTGGGAGGCCGCTCCGCCGCACCCGCTCCAGGAACCGCCCCTGGGGGAGGAGGGGGTAGTCGGTCCCGAGGAGCACCTTCTGGGGCATGGCCCCTCCCACCCAGGCGAAGATGCGGTCATCGTACAGGAAGGGTGAGGCAGCGGTGTCGTAGTAGGTCCACGCCAGGGCCTCCCGGACCTCCGGCATCAGTTCGTAGAAGGGCAACCCTCCGCCCCAATGGCTGCAGATGAGGGTGAGGCCCGGGAACTGGCGGGCGAAGGCGTAGACGGTGCCGGGGGTCACCGTCCCCTTGCCGCAGTAGTCATGGCCCACCGGCTCGCTGGTGTGGACCATGAGGGGCACCCCGGCCTCCATCGCCACCCGCGCCACGGGGCCGATGGTCTGCGGGTCATCCAGGTCAAACCCCTGGCCGTCTGGCATCAGTTCCCCCACGCCCCGCATCCCCGCGGCCAGGCAGCGCTCCACCTCCCGCACCGCCTCCCGGCCGGCCCGGGGCTGCACGCAGGCGAACCCCACGAGGCGGTCGGGGTAGCGGCGGCAGGCCTCCAGGACGTAGTCGTTGGTCTCCCGGCAGAGGCCCACATCGGCCCAGGCGAAACAGAAGGCCACGGAGAGGTCCACCCCGCTTTGGTCCATCTCGGCGATGAGGTCTTCGGCCGTGGCCATGCGGGCCTTCGGGCTTTCGTAGAGGAGGCGGAACCAGGCATCCCGCGCCAGGTAGCGCTCCCGTTGGGCGATCACGTCCGGGGGGAAGATGTGCGTGTGGACATCCACGATCATGTTGCTCGTTCCTCGTCTGTTCCTCTGGGCGACATTATAGCACACCCCGCGCCAAAGGAGAAGCGGATCGAGGCCCTGTTGCGGTTGCATCTTGTGTTGTGAGTCGGGGCGGGAAGACCGTCCTCTCCCATCCCCCCTTCCGCATCGGGGAGGGAAGGGGGTGCCGCCGAAGGCGGCGGGGGTAGGGTGAGGTTCACCTCGCGGCATGGGA
>JBMFPD010000078.1:0-11885 GCA_049969295.1 Anaerolineae bacterium
CCGAAGGCGGCGGGGGTAGGGTGAGGTTCACCTCGCGGCATGGGACCACAAGGTCATCAGCCACCAACAGAAGGTGCGACCGAGTCGCCAGCGCCACAAGCCCCCCACGCCGGAGTTGTGGCGGGGGCCGTTCCGTGTTACACTACGCCCCGGTCCGAGCCTTGCCTGAGGAGGGAATGCGATGAAGACCCTGGACGAGGACCTGGCCCGCCAGGCAGGGGACCTCCTGCGCCGGGGGTACCACTGAGCCGAAGCGGTGATGCTCGCCGTCGGCGGGCACGTGCTGGAGGATTTCCGCCCCACCTACGTGCGCATGATGACCGGGCTGGCTGGAGGCGTGGGCAACACCAAGGAGGAACTGTGCGGTGCCCTGAGCAGCGGTGTCGTCATCCTGAGCGCCCTGTACGGGCGGGCCGGCCCCGAGGAGAGCGACGAGCCGGCGTACCGCTGGTCTGCCCTGTACCGGGAACGGTTCCGGGAGGCCCTGGGCACCACCCACTGCCAGACCCTGCGGGACCAGGTGGGGGCGCGGCCGGGCTACCGGGAGCCGTGCGCCCAGGTGGTGGAGCGGGCGACGACGGTCCTCCTCGGCGTCCTGGAGGAGGCCCGCCGTTCCTCGGAGGGCGGCACCTGCGGCTGAACCCGGCCCTGGGGGCACCCTCGCTCCAGAGAAAATCGTCCGTGGTACGGCACGCCAGTGCCCCTGGTAGGAGCGTAGGGGCACCCCTTGTGGGTGCCCCAGAGCGGACACCGGTAACGCCCTCCAACTTCCTGCCTATGGGGAGGCGATGTCCAGCGTCCGCCGCAGGAGCGGGATGGCCTCGCCCCCGGGCGCGAGGGCCTGCACCGTGAGGCGGTATGCGCCTGGCCCGACACCGGCCAGCAGGAGGTCGTGCTGCCCCCGCACCACCTCCCCTTCCGCCCAGGCCGTCGTGGGGTAGGCCTCGGAGGCCAGGTCCTCCTCCAGGCGGGCGAGGGTGTTCCCCCGGGCATCCGCCAGGCGTGCTTCCAGGCGCCAGCGGCCCAGGGGCGCGTGCTGGGCCTGCCAGTAACAGTCCAGGTGGACCGCATCCCCGGGGAAGAAGGGCCGCTCTGGGACGTGCTCCCAGCCCCGCGGGTACACGCGGCACCCCAGCCACATGAGGCCGTCCAGGCCGCGCGCTCTCTGGGTCTGGACGGGCAGCGCCGTCAGCGGCGGCGGGGCGGCTGGGCGCACAACCTCCACCAGGACCGGCAGGAGCAAATGGTCCCCGCCGCTGCCAGCGCCTTCCACCGGGAGGCGCTGGCCGTCCTCGGGGTGGTACAGGGCGACCAGGACCCGCGCCAGGCCCGGCGGTGTCCCGAAGGGGATGAAGAGGCCATAGCGGTCCTGGATAGCCTCACCCGCCGCCCATGCCGTGGTGGGGCAGGCGTCTCCTACTGGTTCCGCGTCCCGCTGGGCCAGGACCTGATTCCGCTCATCCAGGACCTGCACCGTGACCTTGTAGCGCTGGGAGGGCCGGGCCTCCGCCTCCCACAGGAGGGCCACCTGGAGGATGTCGCCCGGGGCTACCCGCGCCTCGGAGAGGGCGTACCCTTGGAGCCAGATCTCCCCGCCGAAGCGCGCCCGGAGCGGCACCCAGCGCACCTCCTGCCCCTCCGCAGGAAGGGCGTACACGACGAAGCGCACGTTCCCCTGCCAGGCGTCCATGGCCTTGTAGCCGTGCTGGTCCAGCCAGGTCTCCACCAGGCGGTCGGGGTCGCTCTCGTCCGTGGCCCAGAAAAGGGCGAACACACGCCGGTGCTGGCGGGCGAGATCCACCAGGTCGGCCGCGGTCTGGGCCGGGTCCGGGGGGCGCTGGCGCGGCAGGGGGTACACCTGCAGTCCGCTTCGGTCGTAGTACCGGAAGACCTCCTCCTGCCCCGGCGCGTTGAGGAGGATGGCGTCGCCCGGCCGCGCCACCGCCGCGATGTAGGCCGCCATCCCCCGGTAGTCGTCCCGGGCGCAGGACTCGTCCGTATAGTAGGCGCGGAGGCCCCCGGCGCGCGCCCCGAGGAGGAGGCCCAACCCCACGAGGAGCCAGACCACCTGCCCCGCGGCCTTCCCGCGCCCCTGGGCCCCGGCGCGCCCCCACGGCCAGCATCCTCTCGCCAGGAGCACGGCCAGAGGGCCATCGGCCACGAGGAGGAACTTGAAGTAGGCTGGCTTGCTGAGGTTCAGGGCCACCATGGCCCCCACGGGGAGGACAACAGCCAGGACCGGAAGGAGCGCGCTCCCCAGGCCAGGCCCCCCGGGCCTGGAGGCCTCCCGGGCCAGCGCCCAGGCCCCCAGAGCAGCCACCCCCAACGCGCCCAGGAGCCAGGGCCATGCGCCCACGCCGGGGCACGTGCCGGCCACAAGCCACTCCCAGGCCTGGCGCAGGGCCGCAGGTGGCGAAAGGGGAGCCTGCACCGAGGGCCATGCCGTGAGCCGACCCCATGCTGTGGGGAGCCAGGGGATGTAGAGGGCCAGGGCTGCCCCCTGCAGGGCCCCCCAGGCGAGACACCGCGCCGCCCACCGCCGACAGAGCGGCCTCTCCAGGAAGGAGAGCCCGTAGGCCAGGTTGTACACAGCCCAGACCAGGGGGAAAGTGTAGTGGGTGTAGAGGCCCGCTGCGCAGACCCCCACATAGGCTCCGCGGAGCCAGAGGGCAGGGGGGCGCCCCTCGCGTTCCGCCTCCAGGTGGAGGATCAGAAGGAGATATCCCGCGTTGGCCAGGGCCGCCAGGAGCATGTACATGCGGGCTTCCTGGCTGTAGGCCACGGCAAAGGGCGAAAGGGCCGCCAGGAGGCCCGCCAGGAACGCCACCCCCGTCCCGCCCGTCCGCCGCGCCCAGGCCCAGACCGCCCAGACCGCCGCCACGCCCGCCGCAGCCGACAGGCTCCGCAGGGCAGCCTCGCTGGTCCCGAAGAGGCGCACCCAGAGGTGCAGGGCCCAGTAGTAGAGGGGCGGGTGGATGTCGGCGGCGGCCCGCGCCGCGATCTCCGGCAGGGAGCGCAGGGCCTGAGCCGCGCTGTTCCCCTCGTCGGCCCAGAGGCTCTGCGCATCCAGCCGGCAGAACCGGACCGCCAGGGCCACAGCGAGCACTGCCGCGCCGCTCCAGCGGGCCAGGCCCCCCAGGACCCTTCCGACTCCCCTCCGTCGCCCGTCCGCGAGCACCCTGACCCGTCCCTCCTGCCTGCCCGGTGACGGCCGCACCTCACGTGGGGCGTTTTCGGGAAAGCGGCTGGCGGGAGGACGCGCAGCCTTCTTGGCCCGGGCCGTGCCTCACCCCAGGGAGTGCAGCGCCCGGCCCCGCGCCCCCAGAACCGCCTCGGCCACCGCCTCCCCCAGCGTCGGGTGGGGGTGGATGCACGACTCCAGTTCGTCCAGGGTGGCCTCCAGGACCAGGGCCAGGGTCCCCTCCAGGACCAGGTCGCTGGCGTGCGGCCCGACCACGTGCAGGCCCAGCACCTCGCCGAACCGCCGGCTGGCCACCACCTTCACGAAGCCCTCCACCTCTCCAGCGCTCACAGCCTTGCCGTTGTTGGCGAAGGGGAACTTGCCTACCTGCACCTCGTAGCCAGCCTCCCGCGCCGCCTCCTCGCTCAGGCCGACACTTGCCACCTCCGGCTCGGTGAAGATGCAACTGGGGACCGCCCGGTAGTCCATCCGGCGTTCGTGGCCCAGCGCGTTCTCCGCGGCCACCACCCCCTCATGCATGGCCACATGGGCCAGCATTGCCCCTCCGACCACATCCCCCACAGCGTACACCCCGGGGACGTTCGTCTGCATGCGCTCGTCCACGGCGATGCCCTTGCGGCTGGTGCGCACCCCCACCTCTTCCAGGCCCAGGCCCTCCACATGGGGGACGCGCCCGGCCGCCACCAGCACCGCTCCCGTCTCCAGCCACTCCTCCCCTGCAGGTCCCGCCACCTGCACCCGCAGGGCACCCGCCCCGTGCTCCACGGCGGCAACGCGCGTCCCGGTCCGCACCTGGACCCCCCGCTGCGTCAGCACCCAGGCCAGCGACTCGCCGATGTCCCGGTCCAGGCCCGGCGCCAGGCGGTCCAGCATCTCCACCACGGTCACCTGGACGCCACAGGCCCCGAAGAGGGCGGCGAACTCCAGGCCCACCGGCCCGCCGCCCACCACGAGGAGGCTCTCCGGCAGCCTCTCCAGTGCGAGGGCCTCGCGGCTGGTCCACACCCGCTCCCCGGCGAGGCCGGGCACGGGTGGCACCGCCGCCCGCGATCCCGTGGCCAGGATGACGCTGCGGGCCTCCCAGGTCCGGGTTCCCTCCTGCGTGCGCACCTCCACCTGGTGGGGTGCCCGCAGGCGCGCCTCCCCCCAGACGACCTCCACGCCCCGTTTCTCTAAGAGGCGCGCCACGCCTCCCACCAACTGGGCCACCACCGCATCCTTGCGCTGGAGAGCCTTCGCCCAGTCCAGGCGAGGCTCGCCCACGACCACGCCGAACTCACCGGCCCGCCGGACCAGGTCCAGGACCTCCACGGTCCGCAGGAGGGCCTTGGTGGGGATGCAGCCGTAGTTCAGGCACACGCCCCCCAGGTGCTCCCGCTCCACGAGGACCACCCTGGCCCCCAACTGGGCTGCCCGCAGCGCGGCCACGTACCCGCCAGGGCCACCGCCGATGACCACCACGTCTGCCCTTGCCGCCATATCCTCCACCTCCTTGCCTGAGCGCATGCGCCAAGAACAAAACAGGCCGGACGAGGCCCGGTGCTGGACTCCGTCCGGCCCGTCAGATCTGCGGTAAAGCCCTCCGTAGGTGTCAGCGAGGACCTCTCCCTGCCCCGGTGGGGGATGGGGAGAGGTTACCCCCACCTCACCCTCCCCTGGCCTTCGGCCACCCCCTCCCTCTCCACACGTGGAGAGGGAGGGGGCCGGGGGGTGGGTGAGGTTTCCTCCCACATCCCTACCCCCTGGTAGGGGGAGGGGAGAGGTTACTGCGCAGCCTTGTACCGCTGGGCGGCCCGCCGCAGCGCTTCCACCACGGGCATCTCCTGGCCGGAGAGGAAGCGCACCATGCCTCCGCCCGAGGTGCAGACGTACCCCATCCGGTCCCGGACGCCGAAGCGTTTGGCCGCGGCCACGCTATCGCCCCCGCCGATGACCGAGTAGCCCGGGGCATCGGCGATGGCGGTCCACAGGCGCTGGGTGCCCAGGGCGCTCACCGGCTTCTCGTAGACCCCGGCCGGGCCGTTCACGAAGATGGTCGCCGCGCTCTGGATCACCTTCTCGTAGCGGTTGATGGTCTCCTCGCCGATGTCCACGAGGAGTTTGTCCACCGGCAGGTCGTCCAGTTTGATCTCCCGGCGGCCGCCCTCGTCTATGGCGAAGTCGGTGGGGTGCAGGATGCGGTCGCCGAAGCGCTCCAGGAGGCTCCGCGCCTTCTCCACGTAGGGCATGAGGCCCCGGTCGGCCAGGAGTTGTTCCGTGGGCGCGCCCAGGCGGTATCCCTTGGCCAGGAGCATCACCTCGCCGGTCAGGCCGCTCGTGAGGACCCAGTCGGCCGTGCCCTGGCTCAGCACCTCGTCCATCATGCTGAAGGCGTCGCCGATGCGCGCCCCGCCCAGGACGAAGATGCACGGATGGGTGGGGTTTTCCTTGACGCGGCTGAGGGCGGTCAGTTCTTCCACGAAGAGCCGTCCCCCGGCCGAGGGGAGGACCTCCGTGAAGCCCACCAGGGAGGGCGTGTAGCGGTGGGCAGCGGAGAAGGCCTCCGAGACATAGATGTCCCCCAGAGGGGCCAGGTTGCGCACCAGCCAGGTCTTGGCCAGTTGGGCCGGCGTCAGTTTGACGAAGTTGACGAAGTTGGTCATCTCCTCCGCCAGGTAGCGGACGTTGTTCAGGAGGAGGAGTTCGCCGGGCTTCAGTTCCCGCACCCGCTGGAGGGCCGCTGGCCCTACGATGTCGTCAATGAAGCCGACGGGACGGCCCAGGAGTTCCGCCAGGCGCTTGGCGTGGGGCTCCAGGGAGGTGATGTTGTGGTAGTCCTCAATGTCGCCCTGGTGAGCCAGCATGACCACCTTGGCCCCGGCGTCGGCCAGTTCGGCGATGGTGGGCAGGCTCTTGCGGATGCGGTTGTCGTCGGCGAGTTCGCCCGTCTCGTGGTTGATGGGGGAATTGATGTCCAGCCGCAAGATCACCGTCTTGCCGGCGAACTGGAAGTCATCCAGGGTGAGGATTCCCGCTTCCATAGGCTGCTCCTCGTTGGGGTTTGCCTTTCACGTCGGCCTCTTTGGGGCGATCTGTACGTCGCTCCGCTTGCTTTCAACCCCACCCCCTGCGCAAGAGGAAAGGCCTGGGGGTGGGGTTCCAGCCCCACACGAGCAGTTGACATCGCCCGGTTGTGGACCTTCTCGGGCCCACGCCGACCGGCGAAGGCCCCTCCTCATAGGGGCCTTCGCCGGGGCTCGGCCGTGCGGGCAGGGGCCCATCGCCAGGGGCTCTAGCGTCCAGGCTTGAGGCCCAGGTACTTGTTGGTCAGCCCCACCGCCTCCAGGCGGTCCGTCTGCATGGGGATGCAAGCGCGCACGCCGTCCAGGGTCTCGGGGATGGTCACGGCTTCCTGCGGGATGTTGATGGCGAAGAAGACGTCCTTGCCGGAGAAGCCGATGCACTCCTCCCAGACGGCGATCTCGTACATATCGCCCCGCTTGTTGCCCAGGTCGCGGGCGTAGCGGAAGAGGGAGGTGTTGGAGTTGAACCCATCGGCGATGCGCACGACCCGGATGCGCGGGTGCTCCCGGAAGGTCTCCAGGAGGGCCTCCTTGCTCACCGACTTCTTGGGCGTGGCGGAGATGATGATGATGTGCCCATGGGTGACCGGAGCGTGGATCAGGATCCCCGTCGCATCCACGTGGGGCATGATCTTCATCAGGTCCACCGCCTGGTGGTTGGGCACGTAGTCCACCTGGAGGAGGTCAATGATGCCGCGGTGGGTGTCGCCGGGGTCCGCCACGCGGCGGATGATGGTGATGAGCACCTTCTCCACACCCACCATGCGGTCCAGGGCATCCACGGCGCGGATCAGGCCGGTGGTGTTGCACGAGGTCAACTTCAGGTAGCGCTGGCCGATGCCCTTTTCGTAGTTGGCGTAGCCGTGGAAGAAGACGTCGGCCACCTCGTGCTTCTCGCCGCCCTGGAAGATGGCCTTCACCCCGTGCTTCTCGTAGAGGACCTTGTTCTTGGCCCCGATGCCCGCGGGCGTGGCGTCCAAGACCACGTCCACCTGCTCCAGGAACTCGTCGATGGAGCCTTTCACGGGGATGCCCAGGGCGTCGAACTCGGGCTTGCGGGCCATGTCCACCAGGTAGAGGTCGTAGGGCATCCCGCTCTCATGGAGGGCTCGGATGGCCAGGGTGGGGGCCACGTCCACGATGCCCACGAACTCCATGTCCTCTTGCAGGGCCGCCCCGTCGGCCAGCCGCTGGCCGATCACGCCGTACCCCACTACACCGACTCTCGGCTTGCTCATCGCGTTCCTCCAACCTCGGATAGAGTTTAGGGTATCCGCTGCCGCCTGTCGGGGCAATTATACACGAAAGACCCAGGGGCTCCAAACGGGTGGTCCTTTTTGGAAAGGCTTTGCGCAATGCGGCATCCCGTTACCCGCGGCCAGCATGGTCCAGGATGGAGCGCGCCGCATCGGCAATGTGCTCTGGCGAGAGGCGGTACTGGCGCAGAAGTTCCTCGTTGGTGCCGCACGCGCCGTAGCAATCCTCCAGGCCCACCCGTACCATGGGCGCGGGGGCGTGCTCCACCAGGACCTCGGCCACGGCACTCCCCAGGCCGCCGTAGATGGTGTGGTTCTCCGCCGTCACCAACCCCTTCGTCTCCCGGGCCGCCCGCACGATGGCCTCAATGTCCACCGGCTTGACGGTGGGCATGTGCAGGACCCGGGCCTCCACCCCCTCCCGGGCCAACAGGTCTGCCGCCGCCACGCACTGGGATGCCATCACGCCCGTGCCCACCAGGGTCACATCGCGCCCCTCCCGCAACTGGACTGCCCTGCCGATGCGGAACTGGTACCCCTCCGGGCTCACCCGCGGCCACACGTCCCGCGTGACCCGCAGGTAGACCGGGCCCTGGTACTCCACGATGGCCCGCACCACCTGGGCCATCTCCACGTCGTCGGCCGGGTCCAGCACCACGATGCCCGGGATGGCGCGCATGATGGCCAGGTCCTCCACCGCCTGGTGCGAGGCGCCGTTGTTCCCGCTCATAATGCCAGCGTAGGCCCCCAAGATCTTCACGTTGGCCCGGCAGTGGGAGACGCAGATGGCCACCTGGTCGCAGGCCCGCCGGCTGGAGAAGACGGCGAAGGTGCTCACGAAGGGGATCTTCCCCGAGAGGGCCATTCCCGCGGCCACGCCCATCATGTTCTGCTCGGCGATGCCCATCTGGAAGAAACGCTCGGGGAAGGCCTCGGCGAAGTAGTGGACCCGGGTGGAGGTGGCCAGGTCCGCATCCAGGACCACCACGTTCGGGTTTTCCCGCCCCACTTCTACCAGGGTGTGTCCAAAGGCATCTCGCACAGCCTGTACCATCGCTCACCTCCCTCCACCCTCGCACCCCAGGTCGGCCAGGGCGCGGGCCAGTTGCTCGGCATTGGGGGCCTTGCCGTGCCAGGCTGCCTGGCCTTCCATATAGGAGACCCCCTTGCCCTTGACCGTGTGGGCGATGACGATGCACGGCCTCCCCTTGACCTCCCTGGCCTCCTCCAGGGTGGTGACGATCTGGCGCATGTCGTGCCCGTCGATCTCCTTGACTTCCCAGTTGAAGGCGCGCCACTTCGCCACGATGGGGTCCAGTTCCAGGACTTCGTCCAGCGTGCCCATCAGTTGCACGCGGTTGTAGTCCAGGATGGCCGTCAGGTTGTCCACCTTGTAGTGGGCGGCAGAGGCCGCTGCTTCCCAGATCTGGCCTTCCTGGTTCTCGCCGTCCCCGATGAGGCAGTAGACGCGGTAGGACTTGCCGTCCAGCCGGGCAGCGAGGGCCATCCCCAGGGCCATGGAGAGGCCAAGCCCCAGGGCCCCGGACGAGATCTCCACCCCTGGCACGAGGTGCATGTCCGGGTGCACCTGGAGGGGGCTCCCCAGGCGGCCGAAGGTCTGCAGCCACTCCAGGGGGAAGAAGCCCCGCTCGGCCAGGGTGGCATAGAGGCCGGCCGCCCCATGCCCCTTGGAGAGGATGAAGCGGTCCCGGTCCTCCCAGTCCGGGCGCTGAGGGTCCACCCGCAGCACGCGGAAGTAGAGGGCCGTGAGGATGTCCGCCGCCGAGAGGGAACCCCCAGGATGCCCCACGCCGGCCCCGCCGATGGTGCGGACGATGTGACAGCGGATGCGGCGGGCTGTCTCCTCCAGGCGGCGCACTTCTTCGTCGGTCAGTGTGTGCATGCTTCCCTCCCGATTTTCCCGACCCACCCTACCCCCGCCGCCTGCGGCGGCCCCCCTTCCCTCCCCGCGTCGGGGAGGGAAGGGGCCAGGGGATGGGAGAGGTCTAACGCACCTCACCCCTACCCCCTTGGAGGATAGGGTGAGGTCCCCCAACCGCAGCCTCAGAGTTCTCCCCGCACCAATCGGCGCACCCGGTCGGCGATCTTCTGCTCGTCCACGATGATGGAGTTCTCCAGGTGCCGGGCGAAGGGCGCGGGGACGGACGGCCCGCACACCCGCTGGATGGGCGCGTCCAGGTAGGCGAAGGCCTTCTCGGCGATCTGGGCCACCACCTCCGCGCCGAACCCACACCGCTCCGGGGCTTCGTGGGCCACCACCAGACGGGAAGTCTTCTTCACCGACTGGATGATGGTCTCTATGTCCAGGGGGAAGAGGGTGCGGGGGTCCACCACCTCCACGCTGATCCCTTCCTTCTCCAGGATTTCCGCCGCCTTGAGGGCCATGAGGACGGTGCGGGATGTGGCCACCACGGTGCAGTCGGTCCCTTGCCGCTTGACGTCGGCCACGCCGAAGGGGATGGTGTACTCCTCCTCCGGCACGGGGCCTTCGGTGTTGTAGAGGAGTTTGTGCTCAATGAAGATGACCGGGTCGTCCAGGCGGATGGCCGTCTTCAGGAGGCCCTTGGCGTCGTAGGGGGTGGAGGGCATGGCCACCAGGAGCCCTGGCACGTGGACGAACCAGGCCTCTAGGCTCTGGGCGTGGTGGGCGGCCGAGGAGCGGCCCATGCCCCCCTGGGTGCGGATGACCAGAGGGACCCTGGCCTGCCCGCCGGACATGTAGCGGATCTTGGCCGCCTGGTTGACGATCTGGTCCATGGCCAGGGTGCTGAAGTCAATGTACATGAGTTCCACCACTGGCCGCATGCCGGTCAGGGCTGCGCCCACCCCCGCGCCTACGAACCCCAGTTCGCTGATGGGCGTCTGGCGGACCCGCTCCAGGCCGAACTCGGGCGAGAGGCCCAGGGTCACTTTGTAGGCGCTGCCGAAGGGGTCGGCGATGTCCTCGCCCATGAGGAAGATGCGCTCGTCCCGGCGCATCTCCTCGCGGAGCGCTTCCCGCAAGGCATCCCGATAGGTGATGATCCGCGTGGCCATCGTTCCCCTCCCCTTACAGCGGATTGCCCAGGTAATCAAAGTGGACGTAGACGTCGGTGAGGGCCTCCCGCACGTCGGTGAGGGGGCTCTGGCGGGCGAACTCCACCGCCTCCTCCAGTTCCCGGGCGATCTCAGCGGCCATCTCTTCATCCTCCTCGTCCGTCAGGAGACCCCACTGGCGCAACTGGCGCCCCAGTTTGAGGATGGCATCCCGCTTGCGCCACGCCTCCCGCTCCTCCGGAGGCATGTAGAGGCCCGGGTCGCCCACGTAGTGGCCCAGGAAGCGGTAGGTCCTGGCCTCAATGAAACCGGGGCCCCCGCCGGCGCGGGCCCGGTCCACCGCCTTCTTCACCGCCCGGTAGACGGCCAGGACGTCCATACCGTCCACGCACTCGGCGGGGATGTGGTAAGTGGCGGCACGCTGGGAGAGATCGCACTTGTAGGCCGTCTGCTCCCAGGGGAGGGAGAGGGCGTACTGGTTGTTCTGGCAGACGAAGATGATGGGCACCTGCCACAGGGACGAGAGGTTCAGGGCTTCGTGGAAGCCGCCGCCGGCCGTGGCTCCGTCGCCGAAGAAGCAGACTACCACCTGGTCGGTGCCGCGCATCTTGATGGAGAGGGCGATCCCCGGGGCGGTGGGGAGCGAGCCGCCGACGATCCCCGTGGCCCCGATGATCCCCTGGCGGAAGTCGGCGATGTGCATGGAGCCACCCTTGCCCTTGCAGTAGCCGGTGGCCCGGCCGTACAGTTCGGCGAACATGTAGCGGACGTCGCACCCCTTGGCGATGACGTCGCCGTGGCCGCGGTGGGTGCTGGTGATGTAGTCGTCGGGGCGGAGCGCGGCGCAGGTCCCCACCGGCACCGCTTCCTGCCCCTGCGACAGGTGGTAGAAGCCGAAGATCTCCCCAGCCTCAAACAGTTCCTTGGTCTTGTCCTCAAAGGCGCGGATCAGGCGCATCCGCCGGTACATCCACAGGAGTTGGTCCCTGGTCAGGTCCTCCGGAGGGGCCTCTTTGACCTCTACTGCCTCTTCGTCCATGGCAATCCCCCTTGTCGCAAATCTCCACCTCACACCCCCAGCAGCCGCAGGGGGTTCTCCACCAGTTCGGCGATGCGCCCCAGGAAGCGGGCCGCGGGCGCGCCGTCTATCACGCGGTGGTCAAAGGCCAGGCTCAGGGTCAACACGGGCCGCACCGCCACCTGGTCGCCTTCCAGGACCACCGGCTTGCGCACGATGCGCCCCACCCCCAGGATGCAGCACTCCGGCAGGTTGATGACCGGGGTGAACCCTTCCACCCCCAGCATCCC
>JBMFPD010000079.1:0-11884 GCA_049969295.1 Anaerolineae bacterium
GTCCCATGCCGCGAGGTGAACCTCACCCTACCCCCGCCGCCTTCGGCGGCACCCCCTTCCCTCCCCCCGATGCGGGGAGGGAAGGGGGTGGGGGGATGGGAGAAGTCGGTCTCCCCGCGTCCCCAACTCACCAACACAAGGTGCAACTGCAACGCGCTGACCCATTCTCCCAGAACTCTGACATGCCCTGTTGCAGGGTCGGGCAGATGTCCAACCTTTCCAGGGGCAACGCGGTCCAGACAGGCCGTAGGGCATGCCTCCCGGCATGCCCTCTTGCTGCACCACACTGGCTGTTGACGATATGGCATTCTGAGCAGGACGTGCCGCGGCACGGGTGTAGCGTCGGAAGGGGCGATTCACGCATCGCCTCCCGCCCCTGGGGCCCGAACGGCCGAAACGGGAATCTTCCCTGTGGTCAAGCCCTCTGCGCCGGGAAGAGCGGTTATGGCCTGACTTTCCACAAGCGCCTGTGGGATTTGACACCCCTCCCTCCCTGTGCTATCATACCTCGTCAGGATACCCCAGGAGGGTATCTTGGGAGGCGAGCCCGCAATTCGGAGGGAGAGGGGAGGCGAGCGACATCATGGAAGGAATGACCTTCTCGTTACACTTGCCAGGGGAAGAGCAGCAGAAGGCCGGCCCCGTACAGGCACGGGAGGTGGAGAACCTCCTCATCATCGGGGGCGGCATGGCCGGCTTCACCGCGGCCATCTACGCCGGACGGGCCCTGTTGGACCCCCTGGTGCTGGTGGGGCCCACGCCCGGCGGTCAGACCGCCACCACCGACCTGATGGAGAACTTCCCCGGCTTCCCCGAAGGCATCCCGGGCGGCGTCCTGGCCCAGAAGGTCCAGGAACAGGCGGAGCGTTTCGGGGCCCGCATCGTCATGGATGAGGTCCGGGAAGTGGACTTCTCCCAGCGCCCCTTCCTGGTGAAGACCTGGGACAGGGAGTACAGGGCCCGAGCCGTCATTGTGGCGACCGGTGCGGCTCCCAGGCGTCTGGGCGTCCCGGGCGAGGACCGGTTCATCGGGCGAGGTGTCTCCTTCTGCGCCACCTGCGATGGCTTCTTCTACCGGGATAAGGAAGTCGTGGTGGTAGGGGGCGGCGATGCAGCCCTGGACGAGGGGCTTTTCCTCACCCGCTTCGCCCGCCGGGTGACCATCGTCCACCGGCGGGACCAGCTGCGGGCCCAGAAACTCCTGCAGCAGCGGGCCTTCGCCAACGAGCGCATCCGCTTCATCTGGGACACCGTGGTGACGGAGATCCTGGGCGAGACCCGCGTGGAGGGCGTCCGCCTGCGCAACCTCAAGACCGGAGAAGAACAGGTCCTGCCCACCGACGGCGTCTTCGTCTACATCGGCATGAACCCCAACACGGCCCTCTTCCGGGGGCAGCTGGCCCTGGACGAGAACGGGTACATCATCACCGACAAGCGGCAGCGCACCAACATCCCCGGCGTGTACGCTGCGGGAGACGTGCAGGACCCCTGGTTCCGCCAGTCGGTCATCGCCGCGGCTTCTGGCGCGGCCGCGGCCATGGATGCCGAACGGTTTCTGGCTGAGCAGGAGGGAGCAGCGGGATGACGCGGTGGACCTACCAGATCACCACCCATCCTCGGGAGGAGATCTTGCGGGCGGTGGAGGCCCTGGGCGGCCCTGCTGAGGAGGCCGCGCCGGTCATCTTCTGCGATTCCGAAGGCGTCTGTTTCTTCGACGAGGCCCCCAATCCCTATGTGGCGGCCATCACAGAACTCTTGAACAGGAAAGGACAAGATGGCTGGGAACTGGTTCAAATCGCTTTTCGGGCAAGACAACTCATCTGCATCTGGCGACGTCCCGGGTGAGGGGGAGCCCTCGCCGGTGCTCCACGTGGAGGACGCCACCTTTGAGGAGGTGGTTCTGGGCGCGTCGTTGCCGGTCCTGGTGGACTTCTGGGCACCCTGGTGCATGCCCTGCCGCATGCTGGCCCCTACCATTGAGGAGATCGCCCGGGAGTACGCCGGCCGGCTCATCGTGGCCAAGATGAACACGGACGAGAACCCGGCCACGCCGGGGAAGTTCGGCATCATGGGCATCCCCACCCTCATCCTCTTCAAGAACGGCCAGGAGGTGGAACGGGTGGTGGGGGTGAGGCCCAAGCAGGCCCTCCTCAAGCAGTTTGAGGCGCACCTGCAGTAGCCTGCCCCTGGCCTCAACGGCAGGGCAAAGCACGCTTCGGGGCGGTCCGCGGACCGCCCCGTGCGCATTTAACGCAAGGCGTGGCATTCTGAAGCAGGGCTGACTTGCTCAGACGGCTTGCTCCAGGCCGCCAGAGCGCGTTGCCCCTGGGAAGGTTGGACATCGTCCGACCTGGCGACAGAGCCAGGGCTGTCTCGTTTACAAACAAAAAGGGAAGGCCACATAACCGCTCTTCCCGATGCAAAGGGCACGCCAGGAGGCGTGCCAAAGAAGTCACGCTGCAAGCGTGACCTACGGTCTGCAACCCACTCCCCAAAGCCCACCAACACAAGATGGAACCGCGACTAGAGCAGCGGCGATTTGACAGCCGGACAGCCCTATAGTATAATACCTGCGGACCATAATACCATGATACCATAGAACCATTTCCCGCCCGACGCGGCACAAGGCCCGCTCGGAACCCAGGGAGAGCGGGTCCTCTCGGGGAGGACGGCCAGGGTGCAGGAAAGCGATCGCCCCCTCTACGTCCAGGTCCAGGACAGCCTCGCTCGCCTCATCACCTCCGGCGAGTGGCAGCCGGGGATGAAGCTCCCCTCGGAGCGCGACCTCAGCCAGCAATTGAGCGTCAGCCGCGTCACCGTGCGCCAGGCCATCGCCGCCCTGGAAGAAGATGGCCTCCTCTACCGCATCCACGGCAAAGGGACCTTCGTCGCCAAGCCCAAGATTGAACTGGACGCCCGCGACCTCATCAGTTTCACCTCCGGCATGCAGCGCAGGGGGATCGTCCCCTCGGCCAAGGTGCTGGAGTTCACCCGGATGCCCGCCAGCCGCAAGGTGGCCGCAGCCCTGCAAATTGAAGTGGGGCAGCAGGTGTACCACATCCGCCGCCTGCGCCTGGGCAACAACATCCCCACCGTCATTGAGAAGTGTTTCTTTCCCTACGCCCTCTGCAAAGGCCTGGAGCGGTTTGACCTTTCCACTGCCTCCATCTACCGCGTCCTCCACGACGAACTGGGCATCCAGCTCCGCCACGTGCGGCAGACGCTGGAGCCCGTCCTGGCAACAGAGGAAGAGGCGTCCATCCTCAACGTGGAGCCGGGGTTCCCCCTGATGCTGGTCACCCGCATCGCCTACGCCGATGGGGAAGTCCCGGTGGAGTACGGCAAGGCCCTGTACCGCGGCGACTGCAGCCGCTTCGTCTCGGAACTGCACCTCTAGAAGCGTGTGATGACGGAAGGTCGGCAGAGAAGCCGGCCGGTTGGCGTTCTGCTTGTTGGGCGCTTCCCCTGGGGAAGCCCTGTCGTGCGTTGGTGCGTGCAGCGATGCATGGAAGGAGGCGAAACGATGGCGAAGACGTGGTTGGACGAGATCCTGGAGGCCAACGCCGCGTACGTGGCCTCTCCGGACGCGGGCAAGTACACCAAGACCCTTCTGCCCGGGAACCGCGCCATGTTCACCTGCATGGACCCGCGCGTGGATATCCGCGCCGTGGGGGCGGACAAGCCCAACGAAGAGGGCGTGGTCGTCCGGCTGGTGCGCAACCCGGGCGGCAAGCCGGACATGAAGGCGGCCATCATCCTCCTCTACCTGGCCAACATGAAGGAGTTTGCCTTCGTCGCCCACACCGACTGCGGCCTGACCAAGACCTTCAACAACCCGGAACGCATCGTCCAGCGCATGAAGGAACGCCTGGGGGAGGAAGGGTTCAAGCGGGCCAAGGCCCTCATCGGCGAGCCCCTGGAGGAGAAACTCAAGGCCTGGTTGGACGCCTTTGAGGACCCCTACGAGGACGTGCGGCGGCGAGTGGAGGAGTTCAAGAACCACCCCCTGGTCCCGCCGGACGTCATCGTCCACGGCCTGGTGCAGGACATCTTCACCGGCAAGGTGGAGGTCGTGGTGAACGGCTACGAGGAAGCCGCCAAGGCCCAGGGAGGCGGGGCATGAACCCCAGAGTCCTCTTTCAGGAAGCGTTGAACCTGGGGGCTCCCCGGCCCACACCAGCCAGCCTGTGGGGTGGGGGGGCCTGGGCCTTCGCCCTGGCCGGCGCTTCGTACCAGGACCTGGTCTCCAGCCCGGACCTGGTGGCCCAGGCCATCACGTCGGCCAACGAGAAGGTCGGGGCGGCGATCGTCTTCGTCGGCTCCGGCTTCACCAACTTCCCCATGGCCGCGCTCGGGGCACGCCTGGAGTTCAAGGAGAAGGGCGCGCCGGCCCTGGTGGGGCAGGCTGTGGCCGATCTTGCCCAGGTGGACCAGTTGGACCTGAGCCGCCTGGATGAAGACCCAGCCCTGCAGACCCTGCAGAAAGCGGCAACCCTGGTGAAGGAGGCCATCGGCGCGACGACCTTCGTCACCTCCATCTCTTGGGCCCCCTTCACCTTCGCCGGACGGCTCTACGGCATGGACCGCCTGATGACCGCCCTGGTGGACAACCCCAAGGGGGTGGAAGCCCTCCTGGAGCGGGCGACGGAGGCGGTTTTCCGGTACCATGCGCCCTACCTGGAAGCGGGCTCGGTGGACGGGGTGGCCATGGCCGACCCCATGGCCTCCGGCGACGTCATTTCCCGGCGCCATTTCCAGCAGTTCGCCCAGCCCTACCTGGCGAAGGTCACGCGGCGGTTCGCGGAGCGGGGGTATCCGGTGCTCCTGCACATCTGCGGGCGCACCGACGACCGCCTGGACCTCATCGCCGATGCGGGGGTGAAGGCCTTCTTCCTGGACCACCGGGTGGACCTGGCCAAGGCGCTGGAGGTGGTGCGCGGCCGGATGTGCATCGGGGGGAATGTGGACCCGGTGGACGTGCTGGCGCGGGGCACAGTGGAGGACGTGGTGCGGGCGGCGCGGGCCTGTCTGGAGGCGGCGGGCGACCGGGGTGGCTACGTCCTCACGCCGGGGTGCGACATCCCGCCGGATGTGCCCCTGGCCAACGTCCAGGCCCTGATCCGGAGCGCGGTGGGAGAGTAGCATGGCGGAGAAGGCATGTGCCGGGCCCCAGCGGGGCCTCCGCAGCCTGGAACTCACGGAGGGACCAGAGCGGACCGGGCACCGGGCGCTCCTCCTTGCGGCGGGCTTGAGCCGGGAGGACCTGAGGCGGCCCAAGGTGGCCATCGTCAACACCTGGAACGAGATCGTGCCCGGCTGCGTGCACCTGCAGGCGGTCTCCAGGGCGGTGCACGAGGGGGTGTGGGCCGCGGGCGGCGTGCCTTTGGAGTTCAACACCATCACCGTGTGCGACGGGATGGCCCAGGGGCACGTGGGGATGCGCTATTCCCTTCCCAGCCGGGAGGTCATCGCCGCCTCCATTGAGATCATGATAGAGGCGCACCGCTTTGATGCCGCGGTCTTCCTCTCCAGTTGCGACAAGGCCACCCCGGGCATGCTCATGGCGGCAAGCCGCCTGGACATCCCCGTCCTCTTCGTCACCGCGGGGCCCATGGCCGCCGGTCCCTACCAGGGGCGCAAGCTGACCCTCTCCAACATGCGGGAGTTCGCCGGGCGCTTCGCCGCGGGCGAGGTGACGGAGGAGGAGATGGCTCGGGTGGAGGAGATCGCCCTGCCCGGGCCAGGGACCTGCGCCATGATGGGCACGGCCAACACCATGGCCTGCATCGCCGAGGCGATGGGCCTCACCCTGCCGGGTTCGGCCACGAACCTGGCGGTGAGCGCGGCCAAGTTGCGGGAGGCCCGGGCGGCGGGCGAGCGCATCGTGCAGATGATAGAAGAGGGCCTCACCGCGCCGCGCTTCTTCACCGAGGCCTCGTTGGAGAACGCCATGCGCTTCTCCATGGCTGCGGGCGGGTCCACCAACTCGGTGCTGCACATCGTGGCCCTGGCCCAGGAGGTGGGGCTTCCCCTGGGCCTGCACTGGGTGGACGAGATCAGCCGCACCACGCCCTACCTCGTGCGCATGAACCCCTCCGGCCCTTATACGCTGGAGGACCTGGGCGCGGCAGGGGGCGTGCAGGCCGTCCTCAAGGTGCTGGCCCCGCTCCTCCACCTGGACACGCCCACGGTGACCGGCGAGACCTTGGGGGTGCGCCTGGAGCGGGCCGAGTGGCGCGATCGGGAGGTCATCCGCCCGCTGGAGGACCCGGTGCGGCCGGATGGTGGCCTGGCCATCCTCTGGGGGAGTCTGGCGCCGGATGGGGCGGTGGTCAAGAAGTCGGCGGCGGACCCCAAGATGTGGGTGCACACGGGGCCGGCCCGCGTCTTTGCATGCATGGAAGATGCGGTGGCCGCCCTCATGCGCAACGAGGTGGAGCCGGGCACGGTGCTCGTCCTGCGGTACGAGGGGCCGGTGGGCGGCCCAGGGATGCGGGAGATGCACATGATCACCTCCATCATGGCCGGGATGGGGCTTTCCTCCACCACGGCTCTGGTCACGGATGGGCGCTTCTCCGGCTCCACGCGGGGCCCGTGCATCGGGTACGTGAGCCCGGAGGCAGCCCTGGGCGGTCCCATCGCCCTGGTGGAGGATGGCGACCTCATCGCCATTGACATCCCCCAGGGGCGGCTGGACCTCCTGGTCTCCGAGGAGGAACTGGCGCGGCGGCGGGCGCAGTGGCGGCCGCCGGAGCCGCCCCGGCGCGGCATCCTGGGGCTCTACGCTCGGGTGGCCTCTTCGGCCAACCTGGGCGCGACGTGGCAGACCACTCGGAAGGAGTGAGCCGATGGACACCTACCTGCTGGGCATTGACAACGGCACCACGGTGACCAAGGCCGCCCTCTTCAACCTCAAGGGCGAAGAGGTGGCTGTGGGCAGCCAGGAGGTCAAGACCTACCACCCTCAGCCCGGCTGGGCCGAGCAGAGCATGGATGAGATCTGGCAGGCCACGGTGGCGGCCATCCGCGAGTGCCTGCGCAAGGCCGCCGTGGACCCCAGGGCCATCGCCGGCATCTCCCTCAGCGGCCACGGCGGCGGCGTCTGGCTCCTGGACGCAAACGGCCGCCCCGTGCGGGATGCCATCATCTGGCTGGACGGCCGGGCCAAGCCCTACCTGGACCAGTGGGCTGCCGACGGCCGGCTGGCAGAACTCTACGATGAGTGCGGGTGGAGCCTCTTCGCTGGCATCGGCGCCCCCACCATCTTCCCTTGGCTCATGGAGCACGAACGGGAGAGCCTGGACCGGGCCCGGGTCAACCTCTTCTCCAAGGACTGGACCAAGTACTGCCTCACCGGCGAGTGGAACACGGACCAGACCATGGCCTCCATCGCCCTCATGAACTACGCCACAGGCAAGTACTCGGACAAGGTCCTGGACCTGACGGGGATCGCCCCGTACCGGCACCTCCTCCCGCCCATCGTCCCCTCCTGGGAAGTGGCTGGCCGGGTGACCAAACGGGCCGCCGAGGAAACCGGCCTGGCGGAAGGGACGCCGGTGGCCAGCGGTGCGTGGGACGGCACCTCGTCCGTCCTGGGGGCCGGCTGCGTCCGGGTGGGGGAGGCGGCCAGCGTCATCGGCACGGCGGGCGTGCACGTGGTTATCTCCGCCCAGCCCGACCTGGACCCGGAGCGGAACTACAGCCTGATGTACCACACCGTCCCCGGCCTCTACGCCAAGAACGCCCTCACCATGCTCGCGGCGGGGAACCTGAACTGGTTTGAGAAGGAGTTCTGCCTGGCGGAGCGCCAGGAAGCGGAGCGCCGGGGCGTGAGCGTCTACGATGTCATCAACGAGGAGGTGGCCAGCGTGCCCGTGGGGGCCGGAGGTGTGCTCTACCTGCCCTTCCTCCAGGGGGAGCGAGCGCCCTTCGTCAAGGCCGAGGCGCGGGGCGTCTTCTTCGGCCTGGGGGACTGGCACGGCCGGCCGCACCTCCTGCGGGCCCTCTACGAAGGGGTGGCCCTCTCCACCAAAGACAACTACGTCTGCATGCAGAAGGGCCAGCCCCTGCAGACAACCTACCTGACCGGCGGCGGCTCCCGCAGCCCCGTCTGGTGCCAGATCCTGGCCGACTGCACGGGCAACGCCATGAAGATCCCCTCCGGCGTGGAACTGGGCGCCCGGGGCGCGGCCATCAACGCCGGGGTGGCCGTGGGCCTCTTCCGCAGCCACGAAGAGGCTGTGCGGCAGATGGTCCAGATTGAGCGGGAATACACGCCCAACCCCGCCCAGGTGGCCCGGTACGAGCAACTGTACGCGCTCTACCGGGAGTGCATCCGGGCCGTGTGGCCTCTCTGGGAGCGGAGTTGGGAGATGGGCGTGGCCCATTGGAAGTGAGGTGAGGAGGGCAAATGGCTGGCGGCGCGCCGTGCCCTCCCCCATCACCGTGGCCCCGTTGGGGCGCGGTGGGCCGTCCAGCCATTTCCCGCACCACAAGCGCACGGAAAGGGGGGATGTGAAGCGAGGGAGGAAGGCTTTCTGAAAGGCGCAGGGAGCCTGCGCCAACCCGGTCGGCGTCGGTATGTGCACAAGGCTAGGTCCAACCCAGTGAAGGAGGGGAGCCAACATGCGTAAGGCACTGTTCGCAACCTTGGGTCTGTTGGTCGCGCTCTCCATGATCCTGACGGCTTGCGCTCCGGCGACTCCGCAGGTCGTGGAGAAGCCCGTCGTCCAGACCGTCGTCGTGGAAAAAGAGAAGGTGGTGGAGAAGCCCGTCGTCCAGACGGTGGTGGTGGAGAAGCAAGTGGAGGTCGTCGTCACCCCCACCCCGGTGCCGCCAGGCAAGTTCGCGGGCCGCTCCATCAACTTCATCGCCATCCAGCCCCACGCCGTCGCGTCCAAGGCCCTGGCCAAGTGGTTTGAGGAGGAGACCGGGGCCCGGGTCAACGTCCTCATCGTGCCCTACGCCAACGTCACCGAGAAAGAGGTGCTGGACGTGACCTCCGGGGCCGGCGAGTACGACGTGATGGAGTACTGGTACCCCATGCTCGGCTCCCTGGTGGAGAACGGGGTGCTGGAAGACCTCACCGAGTGGTGGGACACCCATGCCCAGGAGATCAAGGCCGACGACTTCGTGCCTGTCTTCCGCGACGTCTTCACCACCATTGAGGGGCGCAAGTACGGCATCCCGTACGACGGCGACATGCACCTCCTGTTCTACAACACCACCCTCTTCAAGAAGCACAACCTGCAGCCGCCGACCACCTGGGATGAGTACCTGGCCG
Organism: Anaerolineae bacterium; assembly: GCA_049969295.1. Classification (GTDB taxonomy): domain Bacteria; phylum Chloroflexota; class Anaerolineae; order DTPP01; family DTPP01; genus DAOTYM01. The sequence goes on from JBMFPD010000079.1 coordinate 9,284, forward strand.
CCTGCAAGGCCATCACCGAGGCGGAGAAGGGGAACGACATCTACGGCTGCGGCATCATGGGCGCCAAGATCCCCCTGATCCTCATCGGCACCTACCTGAACCGCCTGGCGGGGTACGGTGGCTCCTTCTTTGACGAGAAGGGCAACCCGGCCATCAACAGCCCCGAGGCGGTGGCGGCCCTGGAAGCCCTGGTGGCCGAACTTCCCTACGCCCTGCCCGACCCCACCGCGGTGGCCTTTGACGAACTCCTGGGCGGCTGGCTGACCGGGCGCGTGGGCATGGCCGAGTTCTGGACCGACCTGGGCCAGATGACGGACAACCCCGAGCAGTCCAAGATCATCGGCGAGTGGGACGTGGTGCCCATGCCCAAGGGGACCGGGCCCAAGGCCAAGGTGGCCGCGCCCCTCAACGCCGGCTTCGGCCTCGGCGTTTCCACGTTGGCCCAGGATAAGGAACTCGCCCTGGAGTTCCTCCGCTTCGTCGCCCGGCCGGACATCAACGTGCGGGTCAACACCATCGTCGGCGGCCTGGACCCGACGCGCCTTTCCACCTACGACGCGCCGGAGTACCGCAAGCACGTGACGGACAAACTGGCCGACGCGGCCAAGGAAGCGGTGCTGAGCCGGCCGGTGCCCTGGCCGACCGACGCCAAGTGGGCCGAACTGCAGGACGTCCTCAACGAGAACCTGTCGCTGGCCCTGACCGGCGCCAAGACCCCGAAGCAGGCCCTGGACGACACCCAGGCCGCCTGGGAGAAGATCCTGGGCAAGTAGGCCTGCCGGGACCGAACGGGGGAGGCGGGGGTGCCCCCGCCTCCCCCTTCTCTGACCTGGTGGGCGTCTCCCCGACCGCCCACCCACGATGGAGGGAAGCGAGTGAACGTCACCCTGGAAAAGCGCACTCCCACCTTGATGATCCTGCCCATCGTGATCATCCTGGTGGTGATGATCTCGTTCCTGTTCTACGTGATCGGCCTCAGCGTGACCGATTCCACTTTGTCCAAGCCGTTCAAGGATTTCGTCGGGCTGGCGAACTTCCGAAAGGCCCTGGCCGACGAGACCTTCGTCCATTCCATCGGCAACACCCTCATCTTCGCCTTCGGGGTGACGGCCATTGAGACCTTCCTCGGGTTTGTGCTGGCCCTGGCCCTGTACACGGAGATCCGGGCCGGGCGCATCCTGCGTACCCTGGCCATGTTGCCCCTCTTCACCCCGCCGGTGGCCGTGGCCATGATCTGGCGCCTCATCTACGACCCGGTCTCAGGGTTCCTGAACCATTACCTCTTCAAGTTTGGCCTGATTGAACGGCCCATCGCCTTCCTGGGGCGGGCGGACCTGGCCATGCCGTCCATCATGGCGGCCGACGTGTGGCAGTGGACGCCCTTCTGCTTCCTGCTCATCCTGGCCGCGCTGCAGTCGTTGCCCACGGAGCCGTACGAGGCGGCGGCAGTGGATGGGGCGAGTTCCTGGCAGGTGTTCTGGCGCATCACCCTGCCCCTGGTGACGCCCTCCCTCATCGTCACCTTCCTGTTCCGCCTCATCATCGCCCTGAAGGTCTTTGACCTGGTCTTCATCCTCACCTACGGTGGCCCCGGTTCGGCCACCCAGGTGATGTCCTTCTACATTTACAAGGTCGGCTTCACCATGTTCAAGACGGGCTACGCGGCCGCGCTGACCCTGCTGGTCTTCTTCATGGTGGCGATCATCTCCACCATCCTGACCACAGGGCGGGAGCTCCTGATGCGCTGGCAGCGGTGAGCCGACCCGAACTCAAACCCACGGAGGATGGAATGGCTACGGTTGCGGAAACCCAAGCGGTGGTGCGGCGCCGGGAGAAACGGGAGGCCCTGGGGGCGTACCTGGCCCGGCGGGCCCCGCAGATCGTGGTGATCTTCGTCTTCACGGTCTCCATCGTGCTGCCCATCGTCTACATGGCGACGACGTCCTTTAAGGAGCCGATTGAGATCCGGGAGTCGGGGGCGCTCCTGCCCTCCAAAGGGCTCTTCACCATCAACTGGGTGCGGGCCTACCGGAACGTCCCGCTCCACATGTACCTCTTCAACTCCACGGTGGTGGCGGTGTGCAGCACGCTACTGGCCATGGCCATCGCCGTCCCTGCCACCTACGCCATCGTGCGCTTCCGGGCCGGGGGGCAGATGCTTCCTTCCATGATCCTGGGTACCTACGTCATGCCGCCCATCGTGGTCAGCATCCCCTTCTTCGCCATGATGCGCATGCTGAGCCTCGTCAACACCAAGACGGGGCTCATCCTCGCGCACGCCATGATCCACGCGCCCGTGGCCATCTGGCTGCTGGATAGTTTCGTGCGCGCCATCCCCAAGGAACTGGAGGAGGCGGCCTGGATTGACGGCTACAGCCGCTTCCAGACCCTGTTCCGGGTGGTCCTCCCCCTCATCCAGCCCGGCCTGGTGGCGACGGCGGTCATCTGCCTGATCCTCTCCTGGAACGAGTTCCTCTTCGCTCTCCTCCTCACCTATAGCGACGCGTCCCACACCTTCCCGGTAGGGGTCTCCCGCTACGAGGGGGAGCACGGGCTCCAGTTCGGCGAGATGTCGGCCGCCGCGCTCACGGGCATCGTGCC
>JBMFPD010000080.1:0-11850 GCA_049969295.1 Anaerolineae bacterium
GGGCCAGGAGGGCCTGGAGGCGCGCCGCGGTCTCCTCCTGGAGCGGTCCGCTGGGCACCAGGGCCTCCAGCACCTCCATGTGCTTTGCCCGCAGGGAACGGAGGGTGGTGAGCCACGCGCCTTCATCGCCCCGCGCGGCGGCACGCGCCGCGTCCAGGAGGGCGTCGGTCACGCCGCTCATGGCCGAGACCACCACGACGACCTCTCCATGGGCCTCCCGCGCCTGGAGCACGATGTCGGCCACCTGTGCGAAGCAGCGGGCATCCCCTACAGACGTGCCTCCGAACTTCAACACCCACATATCGCCACCTCGTCTGTCGTGACCTCACTCCCGTTCCCCTTCCCCACAGGCGGGGAAGGGGCTGGGGGAGGGGTTGTCCTCCTATGCCACCCGGAGACGGCCCTCTTCCAGTTCCCGCGCCAGGGCGTCCTGCACCGTCTGGGTGTCGGCCGGGAGTTCCAGGGGAGGGTTCCGGTGCCGGGCGACCACCTCTTGGAGCGCGTCCTCGTGGTAGCCGACCTTGAAGTCGGTGAACTTGAGGCCGTGCGCGGTGGAGATGACGATGACCCGGTCCGTTCGCTTGATAATCCCCCTGTCCACCAACTTGAAGAGCACGGCCAGGGCCACGCCCGTGTGCGGGCAGCAGTACATCCCGGTGAGGTCCGCCCGGGCCGCGGCGTTGGCCAGTTCGTCCTCGGTGGCCTGCTCCACAATGCCGTCAAACTCCCGCAGCGCCTTCACCGCTCGTTCGTAACTGACCGGGTCGCCGATCTGGATGGCGCTGGCCAGGGTCTTCTGGGCCTTGACCGGGCGGTACTCCCGGAAGCCGGTCAGGTAACTGCGGTAGAGGGGGTTGGCCTTGGCGGCCTGTGCGCAGGCGATGCGGGGCAGTTTGCTGATGAGCCCCAGTTCCTTCATCATGGTGAACCCCTTGGCCAGCGCGCTCACATTGCCCAGGTTCCCCACGGGGATGACGATCCAGTCCGGCACCTCCCAGTCAAACTGCTGGACGATCTCAATGGCGACCGTCTTCTGTCCCTCCATGCGCAGGGGGTTCATGGAGTTGGCCAGGTAGATGGTCTTGTCGGCGGTGACCTCCTGGACCACCCGCATGCAGCCGTCAAAATCGGTGTCCAGGGAGACGACCAGGGCGCCATTGGCGATGGGCTGGACCAACTGGGCTGTGGAGACCCTCCCCCGGGGCAGGAAGACGATGCAGGGGATCCCTGCGGCCGCGGCGTAGGCCGCCAGCGCGGCGGAAGTGTCGCCCGTGGAGGCACAGGCCACCGCCCGGATGGGCTGGCCGTCGGCGATCATCTGGCGCACGGCGGAGATGAGGACCGTCATCCCCAGGTCCTTGAAGGACCCGGTGTGGCTGTTGCCGCAGAGTTTCACCCACAGGTCCTCCACCCCGATCTGGCGGCCCAGCCGCTCGGCCCAGAAGCAGTTGGTGTGCCCCTCGTACATGGAGACGACGTTGCGGTTCTCCACCAGGGGGTGGACCCACTCCTTCTTGCCCCAGACGCCGCTGCCGTAGGGCCACTCGTTGGAGCGGACGCGCTCGTCAAAGAGGCGCATCCAGGAGACCGGGCTGCGGCGGCGCAGGGCCTCCAGGTCGTGCTCCACGTCCAGCAGGCCACCGCACTTGGGGCACCGGTAGATGATCTCCGAGAGGGGGTACTGCCCCCAGCACCCGCGCACGCACCGGAACCAGGCCCGGTAGGGCACGCTCCCGGCTCCGCCGGCGCCTCCGGGGGACTGGCTGGCTTGCTGCTCCTCCTGCCTATCCCGCTCCATAGCATCCCTCCCGCGTCAGGATGCTGCCGCGCGAGCCAGGGCCTGCTCCAGATCGGCGATGAGGTCGTCCGGGTCCTCCAGGCCCGCGGCGTAGCGGATGAGGTTGTCCCGGATGCCCAGCGCGGCCCGCTCCTCTGGAGAGAGGTCGTAGTAGGATTGGAGGGCCGGCTGGATGACAAGGCTTTCCGGCCCGCCGAAACTGGGGCCGATCTGGGGGATGCGCAGGGCGTCCACCACCCGGCTCGCTGCCTCCAGGCCTCCCTTGACCTCGAAACTAATGACGCTGGCGAAGCCCCGCATCTGGGCCCGGGCCACGGCGTGGTCCGGGTGGTCCGGCAGGCCCGGGTAGTGAACGCGCTCCACGGCGGGGTGGCCGTGGAGGAAGGCGGCGATGCGGGCGCCCGCTTCGTTGTGGTGGGCCATGCGGAGGGCCAGGGTTTTGAGGCCGCGCAGGAGGAGGTAGGCCGAATGGGGCGAGATGACCCCGCCCAGGGTGCCCCGCGCGTCCTTCACCGCCTTCAGGCGCTCCCACGGCCCGATCACCACGCCCCCCAGGACGTCGTTGTGGCCGCTCAGGTACTTGGTGGTGCTGTGGAGGACCAGGTCTGCCCCCAGGTCCAGCGGGCGCAGGTTGTACGGGGTGGCGAAGGTGCTGTCCACCAGGAGCAGGGCCCCGGCCTCGTGGGCGATGGCGGCGGCCCGGGGGATGTCCAACACCCGCAGGTAGGGGTTGGAGGGTGACTCGGCGAAGACGACGCGGGTGGTGGGGCGCATCGCCTGGGCCAGCGCCTCGTAGTCCCCCGCTGGGACCACGGTGGTGGCGATGCCGAAGCGCCGCAGGAACTCCTGGCAGAAAGTGCGGGTGCGGCGGTAGCAGTCGTCGGTCATCACCAGGTGGTCCCCCGTGGAGAGGAGGGCGAGCAGGGTGGAGGTGATGGCGCACATGCCTGAGGCGAAGAGGAGGGCCGCCTCGCCTCCCTCCAGTTCGGCCAGTTTGGCTTCGGCCGCATGCTGGGTGGGGTTGCCGTAGCGGCCGTATTCCTCGCGGCTCGCCCGCCCCTCGCGGTGCACCTCCTCCTGGTACTGGAGCATGGAGGTGGTATCCTCAAAGGTGTAGACCGCGGTCTGGAGGATGGGCATCGTCAGGCTGGACCAGGGCTTTCGCTCTGGCTCGCCGCCGTGCACCGCCTGGGTGGAGAAGCCGCGTTTGGGTTGCATGGAGTCCTCCTGGCAGGGAGTGGGGATTCGGACCGGCCGGAAAGCGCACGAAGCCTCTCCCCACACCAGTGTGGTGCAAGAAGAGGCTTCGTCGCACACGCTCTCGGATTTGGGGCGAATGATAACACGGAGCGGAAGTTTTGTCAAAAAGGCGCGGAGAGGCTACGGCTCCGTTTTGCCGGGGGGCAGGAGCCCTTTACCCCGAGGCGGCTGGTCCCCCCGGTGGCCCGGCGACGGGCAGGCGGAAATGGAACGCGCTGCCGCCCTCCGGCCGGTTCTCGGCCCAGATCCTCCCGCCGTGGGCTTCCACGATGCTCTTGCAGATGTGGAGGCCCAGGCCCACCCCCGAGGCCTTGCGGACCACCCCCCGCTCCACCCGGTAGAACTTCTCAAAGATGCGCTCCAGGTGCTGCGGGGGGATGCCAGGCCCTTCGTCCTCCACCCAGATGTGCAGCCAATCGCCCTCGCCCTCCAGGCTCGCGGAGACGGTGATGGTCCCTCCAGGGGGTGAGAACTTGATGGCGTTGCCCAAGAGGTTGTCCAGCACCTGGGCGATGCGGTCCGGGTCCAGGCGGGCCTGGAGGGGCGTCAGGGGGAGCCGCACCTGGATGCGCTGCTCGGCCACCTGCTGCAGGCCCTCTACCACCTTCCGCACCAGCGTCCCCACGTCGGTGGGCTGGGGCTGGAGGTCCAGCCGCCCGGCCTCCAGGCGCGAGACGGTGAAGAGGTCGTTGATGAGGCGCTGCAGGCGGTTGGCGGCGGCGTCAATCTGGGTCAGGAAGCGCTTCTGGGTCTCGGGCGGCAGTGTCAGGTCCTCCCGCAGGAGGGTGCCGGCGTACCCTTTGATAAGGGAGAGGGGGGTGCGCAGTTCGTGGGAGACGGCGGACACAAAGTCGGAGCGCAGCCGGTCCAGTTCCCGTTGCCGGCTGATGTCCCGGATCACCGCTACCACCCGTACGAGGGTCCCCGCCTTATCGCGGATGTAGCCGTAACTGACTCCCACCGGGACCTTGCGGCCCGAGGGGCTCCAGAGGGTGTGTTCCTGGTAGGTGTGGGTGGTTCCCGCCTCTGCCCTGTAGATGGGGCATTCGCGCGGCGCGTCGGAGCCCCGGCGGCAGAGGATCTCGGCGCACGGCACCCCCACAAGGTCGGCCCGGGACAGGCCGAGGAGGTCCTCCAGGGCGGGGTTGACATCCAGGATGCGTCCATCGGGGCCGATGAGCATGATGCCATCGGCCGTGTGCTGGATGACGGCCTCCACCTCCTGTTTCTCCTGGAGGACCGAGGCGAAGAGGCGCGCCCGCTCTATGGCCAGGGCCGCCATGTGGGCGAAGCCGGAGACGAGGGCCACCTCCTCCTGGGAGAAGCGGGCCGGCTTCGCACGGCGCAGGGTGAGGACCCCCACGGGCTCGCCCTGGAGGACCAGGGGCACGCCCAGGAGGACCCCTTCGGACCCGTTGGCCTCGTCCTGGGCCGTCAGAGGGCTTGTGAGGCTCCGCTCGGGGACCTGGAGGGGTTTCCCGGCCAGGAGGACTTCCTGGGTCCAGGCAGCGAGGGGTTCCTCGTGCAAGCGAAGAGGGACCTCGCCCGAAGCCGCGCCGAGGCAGACTGGGCCGGTGGCTGCCTCCCCCTCCGAGCAGTCGTGCAGGGTGCACCAGTCCGCCTCCAGCAGGGCGCGGGCCAGGTCCACGATGGCCTGGAGGGTCTGCTCCAGGTGGGGCATGGAGGCCAGGGCCAGGCCCAACTGGTGGAAGGCCAGTTGGAGTTGGCGGCTCCGGCGGCGCGTCTCCGCCAGGAGCGCGGCCCGCTCCTGCTCCAGGCGCTTGCGGTCGCGGATGTCGCGGGCGATGACCTCCACCACGGGGCCGCGGTCGGGGGTGACGACGCGCGCCAGGCTCAGTTCCACGGGGACCATCTCCCCCCGAGCGTCCAGGAGGTGCACCTCAAAGGGGGCAGGGAGCTCGCCCCCTTCCAGAAGGCGCACCAGCCGTCGGCTGAGGCGCCGGCGGTCCTGGGGAGCCACCAGGGACGTGGCCCGCTCCCCCAGAAGATCCTCCCGTGGCCTCCCCAGCAACTCCTCCGCCTTGCGGTTGGCGAAGCAGAGGTCCAGCCGGGCGTCCAGGTGGAGGATGGCATCGCTGGCGTGCTCCACCACGTCCCGGAAGCGGCGCTCCGACTCGGCCACCTGCTGGTGCAGGGAGGCGTTGTGGATGGCCATGGCTGCCTGGCTGCCGAAAGTCTGCAGGGCGTCCAGTTCGCGGGGGCCGATCTCCGGGTGGGGGGAGCCGGCCAGGAGCGCGCCCACCCGCCGGCCGTGGACCAGGAGGGGGATCACGGCCAGGGACTGGACCTGGGCTGCCTGCTGGAGGGCGTCGCCCGTCTCTCGGGGCAAGAACGGCGCGGCCAGGTCGGCCAGGGAGCGGGTCACGAGGGCCCCGCCGGAGAGGATGGCCTGCACGGCGGGGTTCTCCTCCTCGTCCAGGGAGAGGCGGAATTCCCCTGGCGCGCCCCCCAGCAGGGCTTCGGCAGCCTCCTCCAGATGAGGGGCCGCGGCCATGGCGCGGACCGCCAGGGTGCGGCTCCCCTCCTCCAGCACGCCCAGAGCCGCGATGTTGTACCCCAGGCCGTTCACCACCCCCCAGACGATGCGCTCCAGCACCTCCTGGGGGTCCAGGGTGGTGGCCAGAAGGGCAGTGGTCTCCTGGAGGGCCCGCAACTGGCGGTAGGCAGCGCGGGTCTCCTGGAGGCGGGCTTCCGTCTGGGCGTGCATCCAGGCGTACTCAATGGCCACGGTGGCCTGGGCCGCAATGGCCTGGGCGAGTTCCAGTTCGGCCTCCGAGAGGACTCTCTGTTCCCGCACCCAGTTCAAGAAGAGGGTGCCCAGCCGGCGCTGGCGTCCCAGAAGGGGGAAGACCACGATGGAACGGTCGCCGAAGAAGCGCACGGCGTCCTTGTCCGTGCGGGGGTCGGTGAGGGCATCCTGCACCACCACGGGCTGGCCAGTCTCCAGCGCCTGGCGGGAGAGGGGCTCCTGGTCCAGGCGCAGGGGATGCTTGAGCCACTCCCGGACGAAGGCGCGGTCCATCCCGCTCAGGGCCGCAGGGAGAAGGGTATCGCCCGCATCGTTGAGGAGCCAGATGCCGCAGCGGTCGGCCTGGGCCAGGCGCGCCGTCTTCTCGGCCACCTGCTGGAGCACTTCCTCCAGGGCCAGCGAGGAGGTGGCCGCCTGGGTCACTTCCAGAAGGAGGGCGGCTTGCAGGCGGCGCTCCCGCTCCTGGCGGAGGAGGACCACGTTGTCCAGGACCGCCGTGGCCAGGGCAGCCGAACTCTCCAGGATGTAGATGTCGGTGCGGTCCAGCGACCGGGGCTCGCGAAAGAGGAGGGCCAGGACGCCGATGGCCTCCTTCCTCCGTTTCAGAGGGGTGACGACGAGGGTGGCGAACCCCGGCGGAGCCTCCCGGCCCTGGACCACGCCCCCCTGGAGCATGGCACGGTGGGCGGCCTCCCAGAGGGCCCGAGCGCCTTGGCTCAGCCCCTCGGCGCTGGGCTGCTCCTTCCACAACCGGCACTCCTGACGCAGCGTCTCAGGCAGGCCATCCCAGGCTGCCAGGTCCAACGAGCCCGGCCGGGACCCCTGGGGCGTCAGGAGGATGCAGGCGGCCGAGGCCCCCAGGAGGAGGCGCACCTGTTCCGCGGTGATCTCCAGGACCTGGGACTCCTGGGAAGCGGCCAGGAGGTCCAGGACCAGCCGGCGGACCACCTGGAAGGTGTCCTGCAGGGCTCGGGGCTCTTCCGGGTGCCCGGACAGGCTGCCAGGGTCGGTCATGCCTCTCCCTTCTCCCTTCTCTGGAGGAGATCGCGCACCGCGGCCAGGAGTTCCCCGGGCTCAAAGGGCTTGGTGATGAACCCTTCCAGGCCAAGGTCGGCCAGGTCCTCCGCCTCGGCGAAGTCCAGGGCGGTCAGGGCCAGGACCGGAACCTCCGGGCGGCCAGACGGCCCCTTGAAGAGTTCCAGAAGGCGGAAGCCGGAGATGGTGGGCAGCTGGAGGTCCAGGATGACGAGGTCGGGAGCGCCCTCTTCAAAGAGGCGCCACCCCTCCAATCCGTCGCTGGCCGTCAGCACCTGGTATCCGGAGGCCCTCAGGTTGAGGGCTACGATCTCCAGAAGGCCCACCTCGTCCTCAATGACCAGCACGGTGGGAGCCTTCCTCTCCTCTTCAGAAGGGCGTCCAGCGGCCATCGCGCTCATGACCACAACTCCCTGCCTCCGGGTGCAAGCCACGCACCCCCAGATGGTTCCTCCTGCCTTCTGCTGGGCGGCGGTGCCTCAGACGCTCAGGCGGATGGGGACGTCCAGCATGGTGCGCAGGCCTGGGGCCAGGTCTCGCACCAGGGGCACGCAGTTGACGACCACGGCGGCCGTCGCCAGGTCGCCGTGGACACCCCCCTCCACGCGCATGGAGAGTGGGGGCACGCCCTCCACCCGCACCGCGTCTACCGGTGCTTCCGCCCCGACGTACATCTCCAGGTGCAACTGCACCCGCTCCTTGCCATCCACCAGGACGCGCGCCGTCTGATCCACCCCGGCCACCTGACCTGGCAGGACGTGCACGAACTGGGTCTTCACCTCTTTCGTCGCCACCTTGGGCCGGATCTCCTCGGTGACCTCCCGGTCCGGGGGCAGGCCCAGGACGTCGGCGAGCATGTGGGCCGATTCCGGCAGGCCCACATGGCCGATCTGGCCCGCCTCCGCCAGGGCCTGGAACTCCTGCACCGACATGCCCGCGCCCACCTTCCGCTGCAGGGGACCGCGCCGGCCAGCCGCGTCCACCACCCGCAGCACCTCCACCCGGTCCACCCGCTGGCAGGCCCCGAGCAGGGTCGCCACCAGTTTGTCCATGACGAAACCCGGGTTCACCCCTGTCCCAAGGAGAGCCACGCCCCGCGTTCGGGCCGCGGCGTCCAGTTCACGGCTCAGGTCCGGGTAGCGGTAGAAGGGGTACGAGAGTACCTCGCAGGTAGAGACGACGTGCGCGCCCGCCTCCACGATGGCCAGCAGTTGCTCCCGGACCGACGGCAGGTGGGAGCCGGTGGCGTGGAGGACGACCTCCGGCCGCGCCTCCCGCAAGGCCTGGGCCGCGTCCGCCCAGACGGGGACGCCCAGGGAGCGCCCCAGGCCGAGGACCTCGCCCAGGTCGCGCCCGACGTACTCCGGGGCGATGTCCACCGCCCCCACCAGGGAGAGCCCTTTCCGCTCCAGGGCCAGGCGGGCCAGCCCATGGCCGATGGGGCCCAGTCCAAATTGCAGCACGCGGATTGTCGTGGCCATGATGACCTCCTCAAGTGTTCTGTAGTTGAGCGTGTTGCCGGAACTTCACCTGGGAAGAGGGGTGGTGAGCCCCGCTTCCCGGAGACGGCGCGCCACGGCGCGGCAGGCCTGCACCGCGCGTTCCACGTCCCCCTCGGTGTGGGCCGTGGAGAGAGCGCCGAACCCGTGCACCGCGAAGACCCCCTCCAGGAGCAGGGCCAGTTTGGCCACCCGCTCGCGCATCTCCACATCGCACAGGGCCGGGTTGTTGATGGCATCTGGCCGGTCCATGGGCACGTCTTCGTAGTACGGGAACTGAAGGAAGAGCAGGGAACTCCCGGGGACGACGGCGTTGGGGCCGCCGGTGCAGCGCACCAGCACCCCCTCCTCGGCGAAGGCGGCTTCCACCTGCGCCCGAAGCCGCGCCCCCATCTCTCCCAACCGCGGGTAGATGGACTCCTCGTTGTCCACCAGGTATTCCAGCATGAGGCGGCCGGCGAGCATAGAGAGGGGATGTGCGGAGTAGGTTCCTCCGTCAAAGCGCACTCGCCGCCCCCTTTCGCGGCCGCACAGGTCCAGGACCTCAGCCCGGCCGGCCACGGCGGCCACCGGCATCCCGCCTCCCATGATCTTCCCCAGCGTGGTGAGGTCTGGCTGCACGCCGTACAGCGCGCCCAGGTTCCCCGCCCGGAAGCGGAAGCCGTCTATCACCTCGTCAAAGATGAGGAGGGCGCCGTACTGGTGGGTCAGTTCCCGCGCCCGTCGCACGTACTCCGGGTGGGCCATGATGCCGCCGCCCGCGCCGATGCAGGGCTCCATGATCAGGCAGGCGATGCAATCGCCGTGCTCCCGGAAGGCCTTCTCCAGAGCCTCTACGTCGTTGAAAGTGGTGACCAGCACCTGCTTGACCACCTCGCCAGGCAGACCCTCGCTCTCCACTTCCTGGTACCCCCCTGGGCCGTAGTGGACGCCCTTGAGGCCCCAGGGCTGGGCACCGTGCCAGCCTCCGCCCATCTTCAGGACCAGGTCCCGGCCCGTGTAGACGCGGGCCAGGAGGATGGCGTACATGGTGGCCAGGGAGCCGCTGGTGGTGAAGCGGACCTTCTCCGCGCCCACCCGCTGGCAGAGGAGGTCGGCCAGTTCCCACTCCCAGACGTCCTGCATGCCGCTCTGGAGGCCGCGGCCCTGGCGCAGGGCCTCGGCCAGGGGCTCGGTGATCTGGGGCGGATTGTGGCCCAGGATGTTGGCGAAGTGCCCCTGCCAGAAGTCCAGGATGGCGCGTCCGTCCAGGTCGTAGATGTACGCCCCGTGGCAGGCGCGGACCCAAGCGGGGAAGGGTTGGAACATGCGCAGGGTGTGGCTGCCCCCGTCCACGAGGCGCGTGGTGGCCCGTTGGTGGAAGGCGTGGGAGGCCGGACAGAGGGCCTTGTACTCCTCCACCAGGTGGGCGTACAGGCGTTCACGTCGTTCGGTGTAGGTTGTGCGTGGGTCAGGCATGGAACATTTCCTCCAAGCGAAGGTTCACGCTTTCAGCGCTCTGTGGACCACCCCCTGCCGGGCGAGGATCGCCCGGGCATTGCGCAGCAGGCCCTCCCACCCGGCGCGTGCCAGGGGCGTCTCGCCGTAGCGTTCCTGGAAGGCCGCGGGCGTGAGCCGCAGGAGGTCTTCCAGCCGGGGGGCGGGGTCCAGGCGTGGCTGGAAGTCCGGGTCGTCCGTGGGGCGGGAGAAACGCCGCGTCCAGGGGCACACCTCTTGGCACACATCGCAGCCGAAGGCCCAGTGCCCCAGCGAGGGTGCCGCGTCCTCCGGCAGGGGACCGCGGTGCTCTATGGTCAGATACGAAATGCAGCGGCGCGCATCCAGGGTGTACGGCGCGACCAGCGCGCCAGTGGGACAGGCCTCCAGGCAACGGTGGCAGGTCCCGCATCCACCCCGGGCCTGCGGCACATCGGGCCGCAACGGCAGGTCCACCAGGAGCACGCCGAGGAAAAGGTACGACCCCCAGCCAGGATGGATGAGGTGGGTGTTCTTGCCGATGAACCCCAGCCCGGCCAGGGCAGCCCACTCCCGCTCCAGGACGGGGCCGGTATCCACGTAGGCCCGCCACTGGAGGGGGCGGCCTGCAGCCGCCTCCAGCCAGTGGGCCAGGCGCTTCAGGCGGGGCAGGAGCACCCTCTGGTAGGCCCGGCCCCAGGCGTACCGGGCAATGAGGCCCCGCGCCGGGTCCTCCCGGTGGGCTGGCGGGAAGTCCCCCACGTAGTAGTTCTTCCCCACCACGACCACCGACTGGACCCCGGGGAGCACCTGGCGGACGTCCAGCCGTTTGGCCACGGCGTCGGGCCGGGCAAGGTACCCCATCCCCGCGGCGTAGCCCTGGGCCAGCCACCACCGGTAAAAGTCGCCGTGGGGCAGGGGGCCCGGGGAAGCGATGCCGGCCACCTCAAAGCCCAGGTCCTGCGCCTGGGCCTTGAGAGCCTCTTCCAGCGAGGGGTTCACCGATGTCCTCCTGCCAGGCCCTCCGCGGCCCCTGGGACGAAGGCGTTCTGCACGAAGGCGTAGGGCGCGTGGGGGGCCCCTTCTGCCCCCTGTTCCCGGAGGAGCGCCAGGTCGTCCAGCCACCGGATGAGCCGCGCTTCCGCCCCCGGGGAGAGGGCAGTCCGCTCTGGTTTGTGGCCCAGGTCGGCGGCGCGCCACTGGCGATAGGTGGCGCACGCCCCTTCTGCAAAAGGAAAGAGCAGGCCCCGCACCCCGCAGAGGTGGAAGGCCAGGGCCATCGGTTCTACGGAATAGGGACAGAGCGTCATCAGGACCACGCGGAAGCGGCCTTCCTCGGCGGCCGGGAGGAGGATGTCCTGGGCGATGTCGGCTGCGGAGGTGAGGATAGCCAGGGAAACGCCTGCCCGCCTCGCTGCAAGGCCAACCCTACCCACCGTGCAGTCCTGGCACGGCCCGGCAAGGGAGAGCCCCGGTCCGTGGGCTTCCAGCACTGCGCAGCGGTGGGTGAAGCGCCCCGAGGGACAGGGGTTGCCATCTTCCTCCCGGGGCTTGAGGCAGAAGCCCAGGCCCACCAGCACCTGGGAGCCAGGGAGGCGGAGGGACCGCCACAGAAGCTCCTGGGCTGTCCCCGTGCCCACGGCCGCCACGCTCCGGCCCCGCAAAGGGCGCTCCCGGCGGTAGGCGGCGATCCCCCGCAGGACCCCAAGGGGCCGGCGGAGGAGCAGCCTCAGCGCGAACAGCCGCCCGTACTCTTTGGTGAGGCTGTGCCAGGCGAAATCCCACGCGGCGAACCCCAGGAAGCCGGCCTTGTCCAGCCGGCCAAGCCCCTGGTGTTGCCATGCGAAGAGGTCTGGACGGGCCAGAGACACAAGATCGCCTCCTTCCGGGGTGCATGGGACCTGGGCCCTGCCCACATTACGGTTGCATCTTGTGTTGGTGATTCGGGGACGCGGAAAGACCGACCTCTCCCATCCCCCCACCCCCTTCCCTCCCCGCATCGGGGAGGGAAGGGGGTGCCGCCGAAGGCGGCG
>JBMFPD010000081.1:0-11777 GCA_049969295.1 Anaerolineae bacterium
GGGCGCGGGTGAAAGGTCCTACGGAGGCCACGGTTAGGCTGGCGGGATCGTCGTCCATCAGTGTGAAAGGGCGCTCCTCGACCCCGGGCAGCCAGGCCATGACGAACTGCCCCGGCTGGGCCTCCAGGCGGCCCTCCAGGACGAAGGTGCGGACCTTCGGCGTCTCCTGCCGCACCTCCGCGATGCGGAAGGCCCGCGGGAAGCGTCCTTCCAGGTCCCTGTTCTGCATCATCGGTGTGCCACCCCCCTGATCTCCGCCAGGCTCCCGTACCCGTGGGAGACGAGGAACTCCCGCAGTTCGGCCAACAACTCCCCGAAGACCTCCGGCCCCCGCCAGTAGACGGCCGAGCCCACCCCCACCGCCGTGGCCCCGGCCATGACCATCTCCACCACGTCCCGGCCCCGCATCACCCCACCGGTGCCGATGACCGGCACGTCCACAGCCTGGGCGATGCGGTAGACGCAGCGCACGGCCACGGGGCGGATGGCCGGACCGGAGATGCCCCCCTCCCGGTTGCTCAGGAAGGGACGGCCGCTTTCCACGTCTATGACCATGCCCGGCCCCACCGTATTGATGGCGGTGATGGCGTCGGCTCCGGCCTCGGCCACCGCCTGGGCGATGGAGACGATGTCCGCCACGTTGGGCGAGAGTTTGACGCTGATGGGGATGTCGGTGGCCTCCTTCACCGCCCGGGTCACCGCCGCCGCCGACTCCGGCCGGTGGGCGAACAGTTCCCCGAACTCCGAGATGACATTGGGGCAGGAGATGTTGACCTCAATGAGGTCCGGCTCGGCCTCGGAGATGCGACGGGCCACCTCGGCGAACTCCTCCACCGTGCCGGCCACGATGCTGGCGAAGAGGGCCACCCCCTCCCCGGCCAGGCGCTCCCGCGCCTCCCGCAGGATGCGGACTTCTTCCTCCACCCCCGGGTTGGCCAGGCCCACCGCGTTGATGAGCCCCGGACCCCAATCCAGCACCGTGGGGTTGGGGTGGCCCCTGCGCGGCAGCAGGCTGCACGACTTGCTGGTGACGGCCCCTGCGCCAGCCATCCCCACCCGCTGGAGGATGCCCGGCTCCGTCCCCAGGACGCCAGAGGCCAACACCAGGGGGTTCCGCAGGCGGATGCCACACAGGTCCACCGTCAGGTCGGGGTTCACGCCGCCTCCTCCATCCACCGACGGACCCGCTCCGCCTCCTCGCCGCCCATCCGTTCGTGCTCCACCAGGATGCGCACGATCTCCTCCAAGGTGTAGGCAGCGTGGAGGCGCAGGCCCTCCCGGGCCAGTTCCTCCGCCGCGCCGCGGCTGCGGTCAATGAGGACCACGATGTCCTCCACCTTCAGCCCGGCCTCCCGCAGGAGGTTCACCGCCTCCAGTTTGCTCGCCCCCGTGGTGACCAGGTCGTCCAGGACCACCGCCCGGTCCCCCGGGTTGAAGAACCCCTCAATGGGCCGCGCCGTGCCGTGGGCCTTCACCTCCCGGCGGGGGTAGATGAGGGGCATGCCGGTCCGCAGGGCCACTGCCGTGCCGATGGGCAGGGCGGCGTAGGGGATGGCAGCGATGCGCTCAAAGGTGAGGCGGGAGAGCAACCTGGCGTAGATGGCCGCTACCTCGTCCAGCAGGAAGGGGTGCGAGGGCAGGATGCGCAGGTCTATGTAGATGGGCGAACGCTGCCCTGAGTGGAGGACGAAGTCCCCCACCCGGATGCCCCCAGCATCGGCGAGGCGGATGATAAAGGTGGGATCGCCGTTGGCCGTCTGGGGGCGCTGACGGGGGCGGCCGGCCAGCGCCTCGCGGCACTGGTTGATCCGTTCGCGGAAGCGCTGGGCTGCTGCCCGGGGGTCCACGGCCTGGGCCACCCCCCGGGAGACGGCGACGATCACGCCATGGCCGTCTGCCCGCAGGCCGGCCGCGAGGGCCGCCTCCAGATCGCCCCCCTGCGCGCCCACGCCGGGCAAGAGGAACCACAGGTCCGGGGCCAGCGCCCGCGCCTCGGCCACGGCCTGGGGGTAGGTGGCCCCTACCACCAGCCCCACGTTGCCGTAGACGTTCCACTTTTCCTGAGCCAGGCGGGCCACCCGGTGGTACAGGGGCCGCCCGCCCGACCAGACCTCCTGCAACTCCCCCGCGCTGGGGTTGGAAGTGTGGCAGAGGACGAAGACGCCCCGTCCCTTGTGGGTGCAGAAGGGCTCCAGGGCATCCCACCCCACGTAGGGGTTGATGGTCACCGCATCGGCCCCCCAGACCTGGAAGGCGGCCCGCGCGTAGGCCTTGGCCGTGGAGCCGATGTCGCCGCTCTTGAAGTCCAGGATCATGGGCAGGTGGGAGGGGATGTAGTCCATGGTGCGGTGCAGGGCGCTCAGGCCCGCCATCCCCTGGGCCTCGTAGAAAGCGTAGTTCAGTTTGTAGGCACAGACCAGGTCCTCCGTGGCGTCTATTACCTGGCGGTTGAACTCAAAGATGGGGTCGCCGGCCTTCTGCAGTTCCGGCGGGAAGGTCTCGGGCCGGGGGTCCAGCCCCACGCAAAGCAGGCTTTGGTTCTTGGCGATGGCGTACAAGAGTTTCTCGAAGAACATGTCCACCTCCTCCAGACACAAAAAATCCTCCTCACGGATTCCGTGAGGAGGAAGAGGAAACACGATCCCCTGGGAAGGGCAAACCCACCACTCCCAGGGAGGGAAGCCTGAGGTGCCTCCGGCCTCTCCCCCTGGCCTGTGGGGGCAAAAGGTTCCGTCGCTCTGGATTCGTCGGACGAGGGTCCAGTGCCTTGCGGTCCAATTCCTCCCCCTTCCCTGGTCAGGTCCTTGGCAGCAAAAAAGCACATTCCCCCGGGCTTGCCACGCGTGGGCCTGTGCTTCTTCGGACAGGGCAGGTTGGGATGCACCCTATCAATAGCTCATTTTACCACAGAAGCCGCATTTGGGCAAACCGCGGCTGGCGAGGTGCAGGTCTATCTCGTTTTTACAAAAGGGAAGGCTATAACCGCTCTTCCCGGCGCTACGGTCTGCCGTGCTAGAAGGCTGTCAGAGTTCTATAAGAACGAGTCAGCCCTGTGGTGAGGTGACCGGAGACCAGATCTTGTGGGGGGGCAGGGGATGGGGTGGTCTCCTCGCGCCGGGATCTACCTGGGCAAGAGCAGGGGTTTTTACGGTGCCAACTGAGTCCGGACTTCGGATGACCACTGTCGGGAGGTTTTTGTCGTTTGACAATTTCCAGGGGGTGTGGTATATTAGCAATATAATATTGGTATGCTAACCCCTGGAGGAGATGCTTATCTGTGACTGTCTCTTTGGCTGATAGGGCCTACGAGGTTATCAAGGCCGACATCGTCACCTGTGTGCTCAGACCTGGGCAGCAGATCGCACAGCCCCAGCTGGCAGAACGGTACGGTCTGGGCCTGACGCCGGTACGGGAGGCGCTCCAGAGGCTGGCGCAGGAGGGATTTGTCCAGGCTGTACCGCGCTTCGGCTACATCGTCAGCCCCATCTCCATCTCCGACATCCACGAGATCTACGAACTCCGCTCCATTGCTGAATCGGCGGCAGCGCGCCTGGCCGCCGTGCGGGGCTCCCAGGAGGCCCTGCGGCGCATCGCCGAGCAGGCCAATTTCACCTATCGCTACCGGGACCGCCAAAGTTACACCAACTTCCTTACCCTCAACTCCGAGTTCCACCTCGCCATTGCCGTGGCCTCCGGAAACAGGCGGTTGGCA
Source organism: Anaerolineae bacterium (assembly GCA_049969295.1). Classification (GTDB taxonomy): domain Bacteria; phylum Chloroflexota; class Anaerolineae; order DTPP01; family DTPP01; genus DAOTYM01. The sequence goes on from JBMFPD010000081.1 coordinate 3,713, forward strand.
GATCTGGTCTCTCACCTGCTGGACGAATTGCTCCGGGTCTTCCACCTGGGGCTGGATCTGCGGGACAGTGCGGACGAGATGCGGGACGAACACGTTGCTCTGGCCACCGCCCTTCTGGAGCGGGACCCCGTCCGCGCCGAGCAACTGGTGCAGAGCCAGATCGCCCGATCCCAGCAGCGAGTTCTGGAGGCCCTTGTCTCCCAACTGAGCCCCCTTTCTACCGAGACGTGGATCCAGCCCCTCCCCCGCATCGAGCAGGAGCAGGATTCAGACGAGCCCAGGAGCACCACCCCATGACCTCACCATCAACCACGAAAGAACTGTCCCGTCTTCGGGAAGCCATCGTTGGCGTGGACCGGGAGGTTCCTCTGCTGGATGGGTCCAAGCGGCCTTACGTATACCTGGACAATGCAGCCAGCACCCCAGCCTTTCGCGCCGTACAGGAAAAGGTCAACGAATTCCTGCAGTGGTACTCCAGTGTCCACCGAGGGGCGGGGTTCAAGTCGCTCCTCGCGACCGAGGCCTACGAGGAAGCCCGGGAGATTGTGGCGCGCTTTGTCGGCGCTGATCCCGAGGCCTACTGTGTCGTCTTCGTCAAGAACGCCACCGAGGCTCTCAACAAACTGGCCAACCGCCTGGACCTCAGGCCGGACGATGTGGTGCTGACCACCCTGATGGAACACCACTCCAATGACCTCCCCTGGCGGGCCAGGGCGCAGGTGGTGTATGCCGGCCTCCGGGAAGATGGCTCCCTGGACCTGGAAGACCTGGCCCGAAAACTGGAGCACTACAAGGGGCGGGTGCGGGTGGTGACCGTCACCGGGGCTTCCAACGTGACCGGGTTCACCCCTCCCATCTACGACATCGCCGAGATGGCCCACCAGGCCGGGGCCTACATGGTGGCGGACTGCGCCCAGTTGGCCCCCCACCGGGCCGTGCGGATGGGCGACCCGGGCTCCCCACGCCACCTGGACTTCATCGCCTTCTCCGCCCATAAGATGTACGCTCCCTTCGGCATGGGGGTGCTCATCGGGCCCCGGGACTTCTTCCGCAACGGCCCGCCCGACTACCGAGGCGGCGGGACCATTGAGATCGTCAACCTAGATGAGGTCCATTGGGCGGAGCCGCCGGAGCGGGATGAGGCGGGGAGCCCCAACGTGGTGGGGGCCGTAGCCCTGGCGGAGAGCATCCGCGTCCTCTCCCAGGTGGGGATGGACGCCCTGGAGGCCCACGAAAGGGACCTGACCCGCTACGCATTGCAGAGGTTGCGATCTCTGCCCCAGGTCCGCGTGTACGGATCTACCGATCCGGAGCAACTGGAAGGCCGGTTGGGTGTTATCTCTTTTGAAGTCAACGGCGTGCCCCACGGCAAGGTGGCCGCAGTGCTCGCATTTGAGGGGGGCATCGGGGTGCGCAATGGGTGCTTCTGCGCCCATCCCTACGTCCTGAACCTCCTCCGGATTGACCCACGCGAATACCAGATGTATAAAGAACGAGCGCTGCGCGGGGACCGCTCCGCGCTGCCCGGCCTTGTGCGCGTGAGTTTCGGATGCTACAACACCCTGGAAGAGGTGGACCGTCTGGTGGAGATGCTGGAGCGCATCGCCCGCGGGAACTCCGCGGGCCGGTATGAAGTGGACAGGCCTAGTGGCATGTATTGGCCGCACGGGTTTGACAGAGCCAGTCTGGAGAAGTACTTCGCCCTCTAGGGCCCAGGGCCCCCGAAGTGAGGGGGCCGGCCGGCCTTGGCTGAAGGGAGGTGAGGAATGGCCGTGCGATCCGGAAAGGGGGTCGGCTGCCCCGCCAAACGGTAGGCATCGGCAGCGGTCCACCCCTCACCATCGCGCCATGCTGCCCAAGGGGTTGTCCGCACGCAATCCCAGTGAAGGAGGGAAAGGAGATGCGCTCCAAGAAGTGGGTCCTGCTCGCCAGCCTGATCACCATCCTTTCTGTGCTCACGTCCTGCGCCGCACCCACCCCCGTGGTGGTGGAAAAAGAGAAGGTCGTGGAGAAGCCTGTCGTCCAGACAGTGGTGGTGGAGAAAGAGAAGGTGGTGGAAAAGCCCGTCGTCCAGACGGTGGTGGTGGAGAAGGCCGTGATCGTCACCCCCACCCCTGTCCCAGAGCCTACGGAGCCCCAGCGCGGTGGCACGCTGACCCTCTCCCTGGGCCCCGACTTCGTCACCTTTGACCCCTACTACGACGTGACCAACTGGGAGTTCCGCCCCACCTTCTACGAAGCGCCCCTGCGCTTCAGCGACGACGGCCAGTTTGAGCTGTGGCTGGCCGAGTCCGTGGAAGATAGCGCCGATGGCCTGACCCTCACCGTGAAGTTGCGCAAGGGGGTCAAGTTCCACAACGGCCGCGAGATGACCGCCGACGACTTGGTCTGGGCCGTGGAACGGGCCCGGGATACGAGCATCGGCCACCACCTGAGCGACCGCTTCACCACCTGCACGGGCGCGACCAAGGTGGACGACTACACCGTGCAGATCACCTACAGCGACCCGACGCCCTCCAAGTACGACGCCCTGGCTCGCCTTTACATCTTTCCCAAGGAGGCAGCGGAGAACATCGCCAACACCCCCGTGGGCACCGGGCCCTTCAAGTTCGTGGAATGGGTTCCAGGCGACCACCTGACAGCCGTGCGTTTTGAGGACTACTGGCGGAAGGGCGAGCCCTACCTGGACAAAGTCATCGTCAAGCCCATCCCCGACGAGCAATCCCGCATGGTGAACCTCCTGGCCGGGGGCATTGACCTCCTGATGGGCGTCCCTCTGGCGGATAAGAAGCTGATGGAGCAAGCGCCCGGAGTGAAAGTCTTCACCCAGCCGCCAGGGTTCGCCTTCTACGCCTTCTTGTTCAACGTCTCGCGGCCGCCCTTTGACAACACCCTGGTGCGCCAGGCTTTGAACTACGCCGTGGACCGGGACAAGATCAACCAGACGGCCTTCCACGGCGAAGGGGAGATGACCACGCTCCCTTACGCCCCGACCTCCTGGGCCTATCCGGAGGACCTGGCCAATTACTACACCTTTGACCTGGACAAAGCCAAGGAACTTCTGGCCCAGGCTGGGTACCCCAACGGGTTCAAGAGTTCCATCCTCATCCGCGGCACCGGTGGTGTCTTCCTGGACATGGCCCAGGTCTACCAGCAGGACCTGGCCAAGATCGGTGTGGAGGTGGAACTCCTGCCCACCGAACTCGCCCAGTACTGGCCGAAACTCTACAACAGCGACTTTGACATCGTCTCCCACGCCACGGGCGAGGCCACGGTGGACCCCAGCGGCCTCTTTGAGGGTGCGGCCTGCTGCCGGCCCTTCCGAAACTTCTTCAAGATCACCGAGGATACCACCTGGTTCCCGAAGTACAAGGAGATCGTGGACAAGGCCCACGTGACCTTGGATAAGGAAGAACGGAAGCAGCTGTACCACGAGGCGCTGAAGATCTTCGTGGAACAGGGGTGGACCATCCCCATCGCCTGGCGGCAGCAGGTCTACGCCTACAAGGACTTCGTCAAGGCGTTCCGTGCTGACATAGATGGGGCCATCTGGCTGAACCAGGTGTGGCTGGCCAAGTGAGGCAGCCATAGCGCGCCCGACGGAGCGAGGGGCTGGTGCATCTACCAGCCCCTCGCCCAACGCTTCCTCTGATGAGGGGGAGTGGGCCCGTGGGCAAGTACATCCTCCGACGCCTCTTACAGATGATCCCGGCCCTGTTCCTGGTCTCCGTGGCGGTGTTTTCCATCACCCACCTCATCCCCGGTGACCCGGCCCAGATCATCGCTGGCCCCAACGCCACCGACGCGCAACTGGCCGCGCTGCGCGCCCAGTTCGGGCTGGATAAGCCTCTCTGGGTCCAGTACATCATCTGGCTCCAGCACGTGCTTCGAGGCGACTTGGGCAAGTCCTTCATCAACAACGTACCTGCGAGCACGCTGCTCCGCTACCGCATCCCCGCCACTGTGGAACTGGCCCTCGCCTCCACGTTGGTAGCGGTCCTCATCGCCTTCCCCTTGGGCATCCTGGCTGCCCTCAAGCCGGGGAGCCTGGTGGACTTCTCGTGCACCCTTTTCTCAGCCCTTTCCTTCGCCATCCCTGGCTTCTGGCTGGCCATCCTGTTCATCCTCCTCTTCAGCCTCGCCCTGGGATGGCTACCTCCTTCAGGACGGCCTGCCCTTACGGAGGACCCGGTGGGCCACCTCAAGGCCCTGGTCATGCCAGCCCTCACGCTGGGGATCGGCATCGCCGCCAAGTTGACCCGCTACCTGCGGTCGTCCATGCTGGATGTGCTCCACCAGGACTACATCTGCACGGCGCGGGCCAAGGGTCTGCAGGAGCGAATCGTCCTCGTGCGCCACGCCCTCCCCAACGCCCTGATCCCCGTGGTGACGGTGCTCGGTCTCCAGGTGGGGGACCTCCTGAGCGGAGCCATCATTGTGGAGTCAGTGTTCGCCTGGCCAGGGGTGGGGCGGCTGACCATCCAGGCCGTGGGGTGGCGCGACTACTCCATCCTGCAGGCCAACATCCTCTTCATCGTCCTGGCCTTCATGGTGGTCAATCTGCTGACAGACCTCGCCTATGCGTGGATTGATCCACGCATCCGGTATGAATGAAGGGGAACGCGAGAGGTGGCAGCGAGCCTCTGCAACCCAGAATCCCGGAACCTACGCGTCAGCCGGGAACCAGTTCGGGAGACGGAGAACCTCACCCTGGTCGCGGTGAGGGCACTCCTCCGACACCGCTCGGGTCTGGCTGGCCTCGTCCTCACCGCATCTCTGGTCCTCGTCGCGCTCCTGGCCCCGTTCCTCGCCCCCTACGACGAGCTGGAGATGCATCCAGCCGATCGTTTTCACCCTCCCTCAGCGACCTACTGGTTCGGCACCGATGAGTTCGGCCGCGATATCTTCAGCCGCATCGTCATGGGGGCGCGCATCTCGGTGAGCGTAGCGTTCATCTCCATCGCCATTGCGACGGTCATCGGCGTGGCCGTCGGGTTGGTGGCCGGATATGCCGAGGGGTGGTTTGACGCCCTGAGCATGCGGTTCTTTGACTTCCTCCTGGCCTTCCCGGCCATCCTCCTGGCCATCGTCATCCTGGCGGTGATGGGGCCAGGGGCTTTCAACGCTATGCTCGCGGTGGCCATCGTCAACATCCCAGCCTTCGCCCGCCTGATGCGGGCCAACGTCCTGGCGGAGAAAGGCAAGGATTACGTGGAAGCGGCCCGGGCCATCGGAGCCCGCCCGGCGCGCATCCTCTTCCGCACCATCCTGCCCAACACTGTCTCCACCCTCCTGGTGCAGATCACGGTCTCCATGGCCTCAGCGGTCCTCCTGGAATCGGCGCTCAGTTTCCTGGGGCTGGGCACACCCCTCCCCAGGGCCTCCTGGGGGACCATGCTCAGCATCGGCCGGGGGTACTTGCCCTTGGCTCCCTGGTACGGCATCTTCCCCGGCCTGGCCATCACCCTCCTGGTGATGGGGTTCTACCTTCTGGGGGATGGGTTGCGGGACGCCCTGGACCCGCGCCAGCAAAGGCTTCGGCGATAGGCCAGCACGCGGCTTCGCAGCGCACAACACTTTCTGGAAAGGAGTTGGATCAATGAAGCAGATGACCAAGTGGGAGCGGGTGGAGGCGGCCATCCACAGGCAAGAAGTGGACCGTGTCCCCATTGGCCTGTGGGCCCACTACCACCTGCAGGACCGGGCCCCGCGGCGTTTGGCCGAGGCCACCCTGAACCTGCACCGCCAGTACGACACAGACCTTGTCAAACTCACGCCGAGCGGGCTTTACTCCATTCAGGACTGGGGGGCTACCATCCGCTTCGGCCTGGATGACGACACGTTCCCCCTCACAGTGGAACCAGTGGTGCGGACGCCCGACCAGTGGGAGGAACTGCCCCGGCTGGACGTGCACAATGGTGCGCTGGCGAGGGAACTGGAGACCATCGCCCACCTGGCCGAGGCCCTGACCGGAAGTGCGCCTTTCCTGATGACGATCTTCAACCCCCTGACCACAGCCTACAAGTTGTGCGGCGACCGGGTATCGGGGGATCGGGTGGTGGAACACCTGCGCGAGGCCCCACGAAAGGTTCATGCCGGGCTCCGGATCATCGCGGACGTGGTGCGGGCGTATGCACTGGCTTGTCTGGAAGCCGGGGCTTCGGGCATCTTCTTCGCCACTCAGTTGGCTAACTACGACCTCCTGACCCGCGAAGAGTACGAGGAGTTCGGTGTGCCCTACGACCTGGAGGTTTTGGAAGCCCTGCGTGGCAAGTCCCGCATCACCATGCTCCACATCTGCCGGCAGAACCTCATGTTTGACCTGTTGGCCGATTATCCAGTGGACATCCTCCACTGGTCGGACCGGGAGAGCGGGCCCAGCCTGGCAGAGGCACGGAAGGTGACCCGCAGGGCCCTGGCTGGTGGCCTCGCCCTGAAGACGCTCCGGGAGGGCACGGAAGAGGAGGTGATGGCTGAGGTCCGGGATGCCATCGCCCAGGCAGGACGCACGGGGTTCCTCGTGGCGCCAGCGTGCGTGATCCGGGCGGGGACCCCAGCGGCCAACCTGGCCGCAGCGCGCCGTGCCGTGGAAGAGACCACCCGCCTCTCGTGAGGAAGAGCATGTCCTGCCACCACGACCATACGACCGCCAGCCACGTCTCCGAGGACCGCGGCCACCGCCACGACCACCTGCATGGCGCAGTGGACCCTTCGCTTCTCACTACCCAACGAGGGCTCTGGGCCATCCGATGGTCCTTCCTGGGCCTGATGGCCACGGCGCTCCTCCAGGTGGCTATCGTGGCTTGGTCTGGCAGCGTGGCGCTCCTTGCCGATACCATTCACAACTTTGGCGATGCCAGCACCGCAGTGCCCCTCTGGATCGCCTTCCAACTGGCCCGGCGCAAGCCCACCAAGCGGTTTACCTATGGCTACGGCCGGGTGGAAGACCTGGCAGGCGTGGCCATCGTGCTCACCATCCTCTTCAGCGCCATTGTAGCCGGGTACGAAGCAGTGCAACGGCTGCTCCACCCACGGCCGGTGGAGTATCTGGGGGCAGTAGCGGCTGCATCCATCATCGGCTTCCTGGGGAACGAGGCAGTGGCGGTCTTCCGCATCCGGGTGGGGAAGGAGATCGGTAGCGTCTCTCTAGTGGCTGACGGCTACCACGCCCGCGTGGACGGCCTGACAAGCCTGGCTGTCCTCTTGGGCGCGATAGGGGTCTGGCTGGGGTTCCCTCTGGCCGACCCTCTCGTGGGCCTGGCCATCACCGTGGCCATCCTGCGCATCGTCTGGCAGTCGGCCAGGGCCGTCCTCACCCGCCTCCTGGATGGAGTAGACCCGGAGGTGGTGGATGAGATCCAGCACGCTGCTCTCCACGCGCCCGGAGTGGAGGGAGTGACAGAAGTGCGGGTGCGGTGGTCCGGCCACCGGTTGCATGCCGAGGTCAACGTGGCCGTGGAGCCAGGCCTTTCCGTAAGAGAGGGGCACGAGATCGCTCGGGAAGTGCAGCACCAGATCCTGCATCACCTCCCTTACCTCTGCCAGGCTACAGTGCATGTGGATCCAAGGGAGGCGTCAGGGGAAGAGCATCATTGCATCGTGGAACACGTGCACGGCGGTCTGCCGCGCCATTCCCACTTCCCCACCGCCTTGAGGGTCTGACCGAAGGGGCCGCCCCTTCCTACGCCTCCCCTCGCACTTCCCGTTCCAGGCGCTGGAAGAAGGCGACCATGAACTGGTGCCGCTCCTCGGCGATGCGGCGGCCGGTGGGGGTGAAAAGGGTGTCGCGGAGGCGGACCAGTTTGAAGGCGAACTCGTGGACCGGGGTGTGGACGCCATCCCGGCCATCCCTCTGGCTGGCCTCTGGGGGACGGTCGGCGTAGCCCGGCGGCACCTCGCCCCAGAGGGGCTGGCCATGGACGCCGGCAGAGGCATAGGCCCGGGCCACGCCCACCGCGCCGATGGCGTCCAGTTTGTCGGCGTCGTAGAGGACCTTCGCCTCCAGGGTGCGGGGGGGCGTGCCCTCGCGGAAGCGGTGCGCGGCGATGGCCTCGGCCACGGCCTC
>JBMFPD010000082.1:0-11733 GCA_049969295.1 Anaerolineae bacterium
CGGGGGGAGGGTGAGGTTCACCTCGCGGCGTGGGACCACAAGGTCATCAGCCACCAACAAAAGGTGCAACCGAGTCGTCCTGCCCCGGAGTTTGACAATCTGGCGAGGCTGTGGTATATTTTGCCTGGCAATTGGCCCAACTATCGGACCATTGAAAGGTCTGACCCCTCTAGTGATCGCAGGAGATCGGCCGTGCAGCCACGGTTTCGGGCGCTGGAACGCCGGGCGCTCGCCGAACAGATCGCCGAACGCATCCTGCAGTTGATCCTGGACGGCGAGCTGCAACCAGGGCAGAAGCTCCCCCCAGAGCGGGAACTGGCCGCCCTCCTGGGGGTGAGCCGGGCCTCCCTGCGGGAGGCCACCAAAGCCCTGGCCATGCGCAACATCGTGGAAATCCGGCAGGGGACGGCACCTACGTGACCTCTCTGGACCCCGCCCTCCTCATGGCCCCCCTGGATTTCTTCCTGGCCCTGAGCCAGTCCAACTTCTTCCACCTGTTTGAGGTGCGCAAGATCGTGGAAGGGAGCACGGCAGCCCTGGCTGCGGAGCGCATTACCGACGAAGAGGTGGACTACCTCCAGGAGTGCGTCCACCGGGCCGAGCGCGCCGCCGAGGACTCCGAAGCCTACCTCCAGGCGGACCTGGACCTGCACAACGGCATCGTGCTGGCGGCCCGCAACCCTGTGCTCACGCGGCTCATGGAGAGCCTCTCCGCCCTGACCTGGGCTAGCCGCCGCCGCACGGTGGAGGTCCCCGGCGTCAAGGTCCACGCCCCCAAGGACCACCAGGCCATCGTAGACGCCCTCCGCGCCCGCGACCCGGAACGGAGCCGGCACATGATGCTGCGCCACCTGGAACACATCCAGCGGGCCCTGGAAACGGAAGGCTGGGGCGAGGCCGAGGAGGAAGGGAGGCAGACGGAGGTTCAAAGCAGGGCGGCCTGACCACCCCCGAAGGTGGCGGCTGAGGCGTCCGCCCCCGGGGGAAGAGGACAGGCCCGCGACATCCGCAGAGAAGAGGATGGGGTAAGGACAGCATGTCGCCACAGGTGATCGTCAACGGGTTGCTGCTGGGAGGGCTGTACGCCGCGGTCGGCGTGGGCTTCTCCCTGGTCTGGGGGGTGATGAACGTCATCAACATCACCCACGGCTCGTTCCTCATGCTGGGGGCTTACACCAGTTACTGGCTCTTCCGCCTGTACCACGTGGACCCCTTCCTGTCGCTGCCTGCGGTGATGCTCCTCATGTTCGGGCTGGGTTACCTCCTTCAGCGCTACATCGTCAACGCCGTGGTGAAGACGGGTGTCTTCATGACCCTCATCATCACCTACGGCATGAACCTCTTCTTCGTCAACCTGGCCCTCCTCCTCTGGAAGGGGGACTACCGAAGCGTCACCCCCGCCTATGCCGGGACCGGCTTTCAGATCGGCGGCCTCATCATCCCCTACATCCGCCTGGTGGCTGCAGTCCTGGCTGTGGTGCTGACGCTTTTGCTCCAACTCTTCCTCTCCCGCACGCGGATAGGGAACGCCATCCTGGCCACGGCCCTGAACAAGAACGCGGCGCAACTGGTGGGCATCCCCATCGGCCAGATCTACGCCATCACCTATGGCATCGGCGCGGCTCTGGCCGGGGCGGCAGGGGCGCTCATGTCCTCCATCTACGTCATCACGCCCTTCACAGGAGAGCCGTTCATCGGCAAGGCCTTCGTGGTGGCGTGCCTGGGGGGCCTCGGCACGGCCACCGGCGCGATCCTGGGAGGGGTGGTCCTGGGCCTGGCCGAGACCATCGGCGGAGCCATCGTCGGCCCCAGTTACCAGGAGGCCATCAGTTTCATCGTCCTGGTCCTCATCTTGATCCTGCGGCCCGAAGGGATCATCGGCCGCCGCTTCTTCGCCGAAGTGAAATGAGGGGAGGAAACCGACCATGGACTCCACAGCAGCGCGCGCCAAACCGCTCACGGGGACCCTCCGGACCCTCTGGGCCAGCCGCTGGACCCAGTGGGGGGTGGTCGGGGGCTTGTTGTTGGTTGCGGCCATCTTCCCCCTCACCTACAGCGGCTACTGGATCCGCCTCCTGAGCGGCATGTTCATGTACGCCGCCCTGGCCTCCAGCCTGAACATCATGGTCGGCTACACCGGCTACGCCGACTTCGGCAATGTGGTCTTCTTCGGCGTGGGGGCCTACACCACGGCCATCCTCATGCTGAAGGTTGGGGCGCCCCTGCCCCTGGCCGTCCTGGCTGGAGGTGCCCTTGCCGCCCTCTATGCCATGCTCCTGGGTCTGCCCATCCTGCGCTTGAAGGGGCACTACTTCGCCATCGCCACCATCGGGGTCCAGGAGGCCACCCGGGAACTGGTGGTCAACGCCACGTCCCTCACCGGGGGCGGCGCGGGGTTAACGCTCCCCATTCCAGACCTCACCCCCCAGCAGTTCTACCGCCTGATCTACTACCTCATGCTGGGGATGATGGTCCTCGTGGTGACCGTGAGCGGCCTCATCCGCCGCAGCCGCTTCGGCTACGGCCTGCGGGCCATCAAGGCTGATGCCGATGCCGCGGAGGTCTCCGGCATCAACACCACGTGGTACAAAGTGGCGGCCTGGATGACCAGCGCGGCCCTGACCGGCATCGTGGGCGGCATCTGGGCCTACTGGTACAGTTACATCCAGCCCCCCGACGCCTTCAGCGGGATCACGGGGGTCAAATACTTCATCATGACCCTCCTGGGCGGGGCCGGCACCCTGGCTGGCCCGGTGGTGGGGGCCTTCGTCTTGGAACTGATCTCCGAGACGGTGTGGAGCCGCTTCATCAACCTGCACCTGGGCGTCCTGGGCACCATCATCGTGCTGGTGGTGCTCTTCATGCCGCGGGGCCTCGTGCCCATGCTGCGCGGCGGCTTCAAGCCCAAAGTCTGGTGGAAAGAGTTCCAGGAGAACAGGATCTGATGGAAGCCTTGTTGCAAATCCGCGGAGCGACCCGGTACTTCGGCGGCCTCGCCGCCGTGAAGGACGTCACGGTGGACGTGGAGGAGGGGGAGATCTTCGGCATCATCGGCCCCAACGGGGCTGGCAAGACCACCCTCCTGAACCTCATCAGCGGGCTCCTCTCCCTCAGCAGCGGCGACATCCTCTTCCGCGGCCAGTCGCTGAAGGGGAAGCGCCCCCACCAGATCTGCCGCATGGGCGTTGCCCGCACCTTCCAGGTGGTCAAGCCGTTCCAGGGGATGACGGTGCGGGAGAACGTGGCCATCGGGGCCCTCTTCGGAGCGAGCCAGGGCTCCGCCCCGGGCACCCGCCAGGCCCTGCGGGCCGCGGACGAAATCCTGGAGTTCGTCGGCCTGGGCGAGAAGGCGAACTACCCCGTCTCCGACATCACCCTGGCCGACCGCAAGCGGGTGGAACTGGCCCGCGCCCTGGCCATGCGCCCCACGCTCCTCTTGTTGGACGAAGTGATGGCCGGCCTGACTCCCAAGGAAGTGGGGGAGATGATGGACCTGGTGCGGCAGGTCAACCGGCGGGGGGTGACCATCCTGGTCATTGAGCACGTCATGCGGGCCATCATGGGCATCAGCCACCGCATCCTGGTGCTGCACCACGGCCAGCCCATCTGCCTGGGGACTCCCCAGCAGGTCTGCACCGACGAGAAGGTCATCGCCGCCTACCTGGGCGAGCGGTACGCCAAGAGCCGGCTCGCCCAGGGCGAAGGCGCGGCCTAGGAGGAGGGGACGGGATGCTGGAGGTCAGCGGACTGAGGGCCGGGTACGGTGAGATCAACGTCCTGTGGGATGTGGACCTCCACGTGGACCCCGGCGAAGCCGTGGCCCTGGTCGGTTCCAACGGCGCCGGGAAGACCACCCTGCTCATGACCCTGGCCGGCCTCATCAAGGCGCGGAGCGGACGCATCGTCTTCCAGGGGGAGGATATCACGGCCCTGAGCGCGCCGGAACGGGTGCGGAGGGGGTTGGCCCTGGTGCCGGAGGGGCGCCAACTGTTCCAGGGCCTCACCGTGGAGGAGAACCTGAAACTGGGGGCCTACGCCCGCAGGGACGGGAAAATCCAGGAGAGCCTGGAGCAGGTCTACGCCCTCTTCCCCGAGGTGGCCGAACGCCGCAGGCAACTGGCCGGCACCCTGAGCGGGGGCGAGCAGCAGATGTGCGCCATCGCCCGCGGCCTGATGAGCGCGCCCAAGATGCTCCTCATTGACGAACTCTCGCTGGGCCTCGCGCCGGTGGTGGTGGACCGTCTCAAGAGGGCCATCGCCGATATCCGGAAGGCGGGGGTGACCCTCCTCGTGGTGGAGCAGGATGTCCAGACCGCCCTGGAGATCGCCAGCCGCGCCTATGTGATGGAAACGGGCCGCATCGTCCAGGAGGGGCCCAGCGAGGTCCTGTTGGCCGACCCACGCATCAAAGCCGCCTACATCGGCCTGTAAAGCGCGGGGGGCCGAGGAATTCTTGAGGGAGGTCACGCCTGCGTAAGACGCAAGGCGTTCCGCAGTCCGGTCAGTTAGGTTCAACCACAGTCAAAGGAAGGAGGGAGCAAACATGTCACGCATCTACTCTTGGGTTGCCCTGCTGGCTCTGGTAGGGTTGATGGTCGCAGGGTGCGCTGCGCCTGCCCAGCCCACCCCGGCTCCGACGGCGGCCCCGGCCCAGCCAACCCAGGCTCCGACGGCGGCTCCGGCCCAGCCCACCCAGGCTCCGGCGCAGCCCACCCAGCCGCCCGCCGCGGGCGAGAAGGTGCTGAAGATCGGCGCCTCGCTGGCCCTCACCGGCGCGGTCTCCAAGGAAGGGACCAACGTGCGCGACGGAATCGTCTTCTGGCGCGACTTCGTCAACGAACGCGGCGGCGTGGACATCGGCGGCGAGAAGTACCGGGTGGAGGTCATCTTCTACGATGACAAGAGCGATGCCGAGACCGGGGCCAAACTGACGGAGAAACTGATCACCGAGGACAAAGTGGACTTCATCTTCGGCCCCTTCTCCAGCGCCATCACCATGAACACCAGCGTCATCGGCGAGAAGTACAAGGTCATCACCATCGCGCCGCAGGCCAACTCCGACGCCATCTACGAGCGGGGCTTCAAGTACATCTTCTCGGTGATGCCGCCGGCCTCTACCTACCTGCGCCGCGTCATTGACATGGCCCTGGCCCAGGAGCCCAAGCCCAAGACCGTGGCCGTCCTCATCCGCGACGACCCCTTCGGCATCGCCGCGGGCGAGGGCGCGGTCAAATACGCCCAGGAGAAGGGCCTGGAGGTGGTGTACCAGGAGAAGTTCTCCAAGGACACCAAGGACGTCTCGTCCCTCCTGACCCAGGTCAAGGCGGCCAACCCCGACCTCATGCTGGCCTCCACTCTCTTCCAGGACGCGGTGCTGATCACCAAGCAGGCCAAGGACCTGAAGGTCTGCCCCAAACTCATGGCCTTCACCGCTGGCCCGGCCATCCCCGACTTCGTGAAGGAACTGGGGGCCGACGCGGAGTACATCTACGGTTCGGAGTGGTGGCTGCCCATCCTGAACTGGAAGGACCCCTACATGGGCACGCCGAAGGAGGTGGCCGACGCCTTTGAGAAGAAGTTCGGCTACCGGCCGGGCTACCACGCCGCGTCGGGCATTGCCGCGGGCCGCATCCTGCAGGAGGCGCTGCGCATCGCCGGCACCAAGGACACCGAGGCAGTGCGCAAGGCGCTCCTGGAGCACGGCCCGGGCGACATCTTCTGGGGGCCCACCGGCTGGAACGAGCAGGGCAAGAACATCAAGGGCGCTTCGGTGCCCATCCAGATCCAGAACGGGCAGGTGGTGGCGGTCTGGCCGCCCGAGGTGGCCCAGGCCAAGCCCATCTACCCCATGCCCTGCTGGGACGAGCGCTGATCTCTCCCGGTCAAGGGATCAGGCAGGGGATGGGTGTGGGGCCCTGGAGCCTGGCACCCATCCCCCATCCTCACCAGGGCCCTTCGCCCCCGATGCTGGCAGGCCCAGGGCATCCCTGACGCGTGAGGCTGCGGCAATGGACACCCGCCCACAAGGAACCCTTCCCCTCTACCGACTGATCCCTCTGCGCACGCCCCTGGTGCTGGCCTCCGGGCCTCTGGGGCGGGATGCCCGCTCCCTGGCGCGCTTCGCAGCCGTGGCTGGGGGCGTGGTGACCAAGTCCGTCACCCGCGAGCCCCAGGAGGGCAACCCCCCGCCCCGCGTGGCGCGGGTGGGCGAGTGGGCCTTTGTCAATTGGGAGGACCTGCCCAACCCCGGCTGCGAGGCCATGGCCGCGGCCATTCGGGAGGTCAAGGCCTCCGGGGCCTCCTGCGCGGTCATCGGCTCCATCGGCCCCCTCAAGAGCCCGGAGGAGCAGCGGGAGATCGCCCTCGTCCTCCAGGAGGCCGGGGCCGATGCGCTGGAACTGAACTTCAAGTGGGCGGCAGGGGCGGACGACAACCTCCTCGCCAGGGTGGTGCGGGCGGTCAAGGGAGCGGTTTCCATCCCCGTCATCGTGAAACTGGCGCCCTTCGTGGGCGATATCGTGGAGAACGCCCGTGCCGCCGAGGATGCCGGGGCCGACGCCCTCACGGCCATCAACAGCGTCTTCCCGGCCATGCAGATTGACGTGCGCCGGCAGCGCCCTACCCTCTCCACCGGCTTCGGAGGGCTCTCGGGCCGTCCCATCCTGCCCCTGGCCGTGGCCGCCGTCTACCGCCTGTACGAGGCGGTGCGCATCCCCATCCTGGGGTGCGGCGGCGTGGTCACCGGCGAGGATGCCCTCCAGTTGGTCCTGGCCGGGGCGCAGGCGGTGCAGGTCTGCAGCGCGCCCATGGCCGAGGGCCCGGCGGCCTTCACCCGCATCCAGCGGGAACTGGAGGCCCTTCTTGAGGAACTGGGCCTGGGCTCCCTGGAAGCGTGCGTGGGCCTGGCCCACCGAACCCCCATCTACCGCCCGAAGAGCGCCACCGTGCGCCAGACCCTCTAGACTCTGATCCCGCCTCCGGCCCTCCCTGCTGCCTGGCCAGGGCCCGGTCGTAGGCTTCGGCCAGGCTCCTGGCCACGGTCTGCGGGCCGAAGCACCGTTCCGCCCGCTCCCGCAGGGCTATCCCTCGCGACCTCGTGGCCCCTCCGTCCTCCAGGGCCTCGGCCAGGCGCGCCGCGAGGGCCCCGGCATCCCCCGCGGGCGCATAGAGGCCCAGATCTCCCAGCACCTCGCGGTGCACCGGCGTATCAAAGGCCACCACCGGAAGCCCGGCGGCCATGTAGGCCAGGAGTTTCCCACTCCCCTCCGTGGCGGAGATCTTGGGCGCGACGGCCAGGTCCGCCAGGTGGAGGTAGCGAGGAGCCTCCTCGTAGAGGATGGCCCCGGTAAAGGTCACAGAAGCCGTAAGGCCAAGGGCCTCCGCCTGGGCCCGGTAGCGGTCCACGTGGGGGAAGCCCATAACAAGGAAATGTGCGCGCCCGCCACGGTCCAGAAAATGCCGCACGGCCTGGAGAAGAAGGTCCGTGCCCTGGTAGGGGGCCAGGAGCCCCAGGTAAGCGATGATGGGGCGGTCCTCCGGCAGGCCCAGGTGGCGGCGCAGGGCGGCCCGCGATGGTGCATCCTCGGGACGAAGGGGACGGAAGTGCCCCACGTCCGCCCCATCGGGGACCAGGGCGATGCGTCCCGGCTCCACACCGAACGCGTGCACCAGGAGGTCCTCAGCGTGCTGCGAATTGGCCAGGAGGAGGTCTGCCTGGCGGTCCAGGAAGGCCTCCAGCCAGCGCAGCGGACGGAAGAAAGGGGAGCGGGGAGCCAGGAAGCCGTGGTCCACCATCTCGGAGGTGAGGCTGCCCTGGAAGTCAAAGGCGAGGGGCACCCCGGTGAAGGCCCGCAGCAGCCAGCCGAGGAGCGCGCCCTCGTGCAGGAAGGCATGGACCAGGTGGGGGCGGAACTCGCGGGCTGCCCGCAGGCAGACAGGCGCGAGGAGGGCGTCGTAGGCCAGTTTGTGCCAGGAAGAGCCGACCTCCAGCCCCCGGCGCCAGGGGATGGGGGGCGTGCGGCGGATGGCCAGGCCGGGCCAGTCCCGCCCGCTGCGGTAGGTGCAGAGGAGGACCTCATGCCCCAGGGCCCTGGCTGTCCGCACCTGCTGGAGGATGCGGACGTGGCACCCGTAGTCCGCGAAGAAGGACGTCGGGGCGATGAACAGCACGCGCAAGGGGCTGCGCTACCCTTCCCGCCAAAGGCGCATCCGGAAGCGGAGGAGTTCCTTGAAGGCGCGGCTGATGACATCCAGCCGGGCGCCGGTCTGGGCACCGTGCTTGCGCGGGAGGTGCGTGACGGGCACCTCGGCGAAGCGGTAGCCAGCCCGCTTGGCCCGCACCAGCCACTCGGCGCTGAAGGTGGCGCCACGGGAGGCGATCTGGGGGCCCACCTTCTCTATGATCTCCCGGCGGAAGAGTTTGAAAGCGCAGTCCACGTCCCGTACGGTGTAGCCGAAGAGGAGGGTCACCAGCGCAGTCCAGCCCCAACCGTAGAGGACCCGGTGCCAGGGGTCGCGGCGGGGGGCCCGGTAGCCGGCCACCAGGTCCGCATGGTCCAGGTGGGGGATGAGTTTCGTGATCTCCTCCACCACGAACTGTTTGTCGGAATCGGTGAAGAAGATGAACTCCTTGGTGGCGGCGGCGAAGGCGTCGTAGACGGCTGCGCCGTACCCTTGGTTCACAGGGTGCTGGACCAGGCGGACCTCAGGGTTCTCCTTCGCCTTCTCCAGGATCACCTCGGCGGTGCGGTCTCGGCTTCCGTCGTCCACCACGACGATCTCCAGGTCGTCGGTGAGGGGGCGACAGACGGTGAGGACCTCGTCAATCATGGCCCCGACGTTGGCCTCTTCGTTGTAGGCTGGCATGCAGACAGAAAGGCTTGCGAGTCTTGCGGTCACTGGCCTCTTCCTCCTTGCTGGTTTGCCCTCACCTCCCCCACCCCCTGCCCTCGGCTGCGCCCTCATTCTAGCACATCGGCCCGCTCTCCACAACAGGGCAGGCGATCCACTGGGGTCATGCGCAGGACGGGTCGTTGCCTTCCTGCCGCCGTTGGGCTATAATGGGGTGGCCCCCTACCCTGGGGCTTTCCAACCCTGTGCTCAAGCGAGGTGGCCCGGTTGTCTTCTGTAACCCACCCCAGGAAGCGCTGGAACATCCTTCCCCCGCTCCCGCCAGAGGCGCGCGCGGAACTGGCTCCATTCCCGGCCCTCCTCGCCCAGATCCTCTACCACCGCGGCATCCGCACACGGGCTGAGGCCGTGGCCTTCCTGGAGCGCCGGTGGGAGGGGCCCTCGCCTTTCTCCCTGAAGGGGATGGGCGAGGCCGTGGACCGCATCCGCTGGGCCATCCGCCGGCGCGAGCCCATCGTCATCTACGGCGACTTTGATGTGGACGGGATCACGGGCACCGTGATCCTGACCCAGGTGCTCCAGGCCCTCGGCGCGAGCGTGCGGCCCTACATCCCCCACCGGGTGGACGAGGGGTACGACCTCAACCGGGAGTCCCTTTCCCGGCTCCGGGAGAACGGGGCCCGTCTGGTCATCTCCGTGGATTGCGGCATCCGTTCGGTGGAAGAGGTGGCCTTCGCCAGGCAGTGGGGCCTGGACGTCATCGTCACCGACCACCACTCGCCGGGAGCGGCCCTACCGCCGGCCGTGGCCGTGGTCAACCCGAAGCAGCCCAGCTGTCCCTACCCCTTCAAGGGCCTCTCCGGGGTGGGCGTGGCCTACAAAGTGGCCGAGGCGCTCCTGCGGGTGGAGCGACAGGTGCCCGTCAGGGGCCGGGCAGCGGGGGAACTGCCCTCCCCGGAGGAGTTCCTGGACCTGGTGGCCCTGGGGACCGTGGCGGACATCGTCCCCCTGGAGGGAGAGAACCGAACCCTGACCGCCCAGGGGCTGGTCCGTCTGAACGAGGCGAACCGCCCGGGTGTCCGGGCCCTGGTGGAGAAGGCTGGATTGCGCCCGGGGCAGATCACGACGACCCAGGTCGGCTACATCCTGGCCCCGCGCCTCAATGCGGCCGGCCGCATCGCCACGGCAACCCTGGGGTACGAACTGCTGGCCACGCCGCACCGCGAGATCGCCCAGAGCCTGGCGGACGAACTGGAAGCCCTGAACCGGGAGCGCCAGGAGATGACGCGGGAGGTCTTTGAGCGGGCGCGACAGCAGGTGGAGGCCACCGGAGGGCCGGAGCGCCACCTCCTGCTGGTGGCCGGGGAGGATTTTCACCCCGGCATCGTGGGCCTGGTGGCCAGCCTCCTGGTGGAGGAGTACTACCGGCCCAGCATCGTGGTGGAGAAGGGGGAGCCCCTCAGCCGGGGCTCGGCCCGCAGCATCCCGGAGTTCCATATCACCCAGGCCCTGGACCGTTGCGCGGACCTCCTGGTGCGGCACGGAGGCCACGCAGCCGCGGCGGGCTTCACCTGCGCCAGCACCTGCCTGCCTGCTCTGGAGGAGAGGCTGGAGGGCATCGCCAGGGAAGCGCTGGGAGACCAGGCCCTGGTGCCCGCGCTGGAGATCGACGCGGTCATCCCCCTTTCGGAGGTGACCTGGCAGGTGGCGGACCTCCTCGCGCTCCTGGAGCCCTTCGGGGAGGGCAACCCGGTGCCCCTCTTCCTCAGCCGGGATGTGGTGGTGCGGGAGGCGCGTGCCGTGGGCAAGGACGGGCAGCACCTGCGCCTCCTGCTTTCGGATGGGCGGGCCGTATGGGATGCCATCGCCTTCCATTTCCGGGACTGGGGGGAAGAGGTGCCACCACGGGCGGACGTGGTCTACTCCCTGGAGCCCGGCGAGTGGAACGGGGAGAAACGCCTGCAGCTGAACGTGCACGACCTGCGCCCGGCCGAGCGTTGACGAGGACAAGGAGGTTGGCCGCTGTGGAGTGGGTGGTGCTCACACCCCGCGTGGGGGTGTTCCTGGGGCCGGTGAACTGCGGCGCAGTGACGGGGCAAGACGGCCAGGCCATCGTCGTGGATTCGGGGATGGGGAGCCGCTCGGGCCGCCAGATCGCCGAGGCGCTTGCGGAGCGGGGCTTGCGGCCCGCCGTCGTCCTGAACACCCATGCCCACGGGGACCACACGGGTGGCAACGCGTACCTGGTCCACACCGAAGGGGCGCGCCTCTACGCACCAGTGGACGAGGCCACGTGGGTGCGCTCCCCAGAGTGGGGCCTGGTCTTCCTCTTCGGAGGTGCGGAACCGGTGGAAGGGATGGCCACACGCCGCCTCCTCCCCGAGGCTGCGCCGGTCCATGCTGTGGTGTGCGAGGGGACCCTGCGCCTGGCTGGAGTGCGGGTGGAGGCTCTGCACCTGCCTGGCCACACCCGCGGGCACATGGGCTACCTGGTGGACGACGTCCTCTTCCTGGGGGATGCGCTGGCGACCGAGGCGGAACTGGCCTATGGTCTCCCCTACACCTACAGCGTTTCCCTCAAACTGGAGACCTTGGAGCGCCTGGAATCGGTTCGGGCGGAGTGGTACGTCCCCGGCCACGGGGAGCCGCGCCGGGAACTCGCCCCGCTCCTCCAGGCCAACCGGGCGGCCGTTGAAAGGGTCTGTGCGGCCATCCGGGCGCTTCTGGCGGCAGGCCCCATGTCCGAGGAGGAGGTGGTCGCCCGCGTCCTGCAGGAGGTGGGGGCCACACCCCGCCGCCTGGGTGAGTTCCACATGGCCCGGGCGACGGTCCTCAGCCACCTGAGTTACCTGCATGGCAGGGGCCTCGTGGCCTGCGAGGTGC
>JBMFPD010000083.1:0-11653 GCA_049969295.1 Anaerolineae bacterium
CTTCGTGGGAGGGCTGGAGCCCGGCGTCGCCTCCGCCGTGCGGGAGGCCATCGCCCAACTGGGGGCCCTGGGCGCAGCGGTGCAGGAGGTCTCCCTGCCCCACACAGAGTACGCCCTGCCGGTCTACTACCTTATCGCCACTGCGGAGGCCTCCACCAACCTGGCCCGTTACGACGGCATCCGCTACGGCTATTCCGACCGCACCGCCCCCGACCTCTGGGAGGGCTACCGCCGCTCCCGCGCCGCCGGCTTCGGGCCGGAGGTCAAGCGGCGCATCATGCTGGGGACCTACGCCCTCTCCGCCGGCTACTACGACGCCTACTACCTCAAGGCGCAGAAGGTGCGCACCCTGATCAAGGCCGATTTTGACGCTGCCTTCCAGGAGGTGGATGCCCTGGTCGCGCCCACCTCTCCCACAGTGGCCTTCCGTCTGGGCGAGCGCATCCAGGACCCCCTCCAGATGTACCTTTCGGACATCTTCACCATCCCGGCCAACCTGGCCGGCCTCTGTGCCATCTCCGTGCCCTGCGGCTTCGCCGACGGCCTGCCTGTCGGCCTGCAGATCATGGCCCCGGCCTTCCGGGAAGAGGTGATGTTCCGCGTGGCCTACGCCTACGAGCAGAGCACCCCCTGGCATACCCGCTGGCCGGACCTGGAGCCGGCCGCGGAAGAGGAGGCGTAGGGCCATGCACTGCCTCCCCGCGACACCTTGGAGGCTGGCAGCCTGCGCCCTCCTCGCAGGAGCGCTGCTGTTCCTGGCCGCTTGTGGGACGCCTCCCACTGCCTCCCCCACCCCGCGACCGGTCCTGCCCACGCCAGGGAGCACCCCTTCTGTCCTCCCTCCCCTGGAGGACGTGCCAGCCGTGGCCCGGGTCAACGAGGTAGAGATCCCCTCCACCGTCTACGGCCAGGAACTCCTGCGGAACGCCAAACTGATGGCCCTGAAGCAGGGGGTGGACTGGTACAGCGCGGAAGGGCAGGCCCGCCTGCCCGCCTTCCGGGAAAGCATCCTGGACCAACTCATCAACCAGGAACTCCTGCGGCAACTGGCCGAGGCGGAGGGGGTGGAGGCGGACGAGGCAAAGGCCCGCGCCCTGGCGGCCTCGGCCGCCCAGGCCCTGGTCCAACAACTGAAGTACGACTCCTTCGCCGCCTTCCTGAAGGATTTCCAGTTGAGCGAGGAGGAGTTCGTCGCCACCTTCCGCTTCCAGGTCCTCTACCAGGAGATGCTCCGCCGCCACGGCGGCCCGCCCAACACCGAACAGGTCCAGATCCGGCACATCCTCACCTTCACGGAGAAGGACGCTCAAGAGGCCAAGGCCCGCCTGGAGGCCGGCGAGCCCTTTGAAAAGGTGGCCCGAGAACTCTCGGAAGAGCCGGGCACCCGCCTGCGCGGGGGCCTTATGGAATGGCTTCCCCGGGGCATGATGCCACCCGAGATGGAGGAACGGGCCTTCTCCCTGCCCGTCGGGCAGACAAGCGACGTCTTCCACACGGACTCTGGCTACCACATCATCCAGGTCGTGGGCCGCGAGGTGCGCCCTGTCCGGGAGGAAATCCTGGACCGGTACCGGCAGCAGAACTTCCAGCAGTGGTTCGCCCAGGAGAAGGCGAAAGCCCGCATCGTCAAGTACGTAACCTTCCTGCCATCCACGCCCGTTCCCTGACGGGGCCGGGGCAGAGCCGCCCGAGGAACCGTGAGGAGGATTGTGCACGATGAAGGTGATCATTCCCCTGGCAGGGTTCGGGACGCGGCTGCGTCCCCACACCTACACCAAACCCAAGCCCCTGCTCCACGTGGCTGGCAAGCCCGTGCTGGGGCATATCCTGGACAAACTCCAGGGCCTGGATGTGGAGGAGATCTGCTTCATTGTGGGGTACCTGGGCGATCAGATTGAGCGCTACGTGAGCCAGAACTACGCCTTCCGTGCCCGGTACCTGGTGCAGGAGGAACTGCTGGGCCAGGCCCACGCCATCCACCTGGCCCGACCCCACGTGCAGGGGGACGTCCTCATCATCTTCGTGGACACCATCTTTGAGGCCGACCTGCACGCCCTGGCCCACATCCAATCGGACGGCGTCATCTTCGTGCGGGAGGTGGAGGACCCCCGGCGCTTCGGCGTGGTCACCGTCCAGGACGGCTTCATCCAGGAGTTCGTGGAAAAGCCCAGCACCCCGGTCTCCAACCTGGCAGTCATCGGCGTCTACTACCTCAAGGACGCGCCGGCCCTCTTTGATGCCATCCAGGAACTGATGGACAAGAAGATCCAGACCAAGGGCGAGTACTTCCTGGCCGACGCCTTGCAGATCATGGTCCACCGCGGCGCCCGCCTGGAGGCCTGGCCCGTGGAGGTCTGGGAGGACTGCGGCACTGCCGACGCTGTGCTCCACACCAACCGCTACCTCCTGGAGCGCCTGGTCTCGGACGGCCCGGAGGGGATGGACAAGGTCGTCATCCCCCCTGTGCACATCGGGCCCGGGGCGGTCATTGAGCGCTCCGTGGTCGGACCCTACGTCTACGTGGGCGAGGGGTGCCACATCGCCGAATCGCGGGTCGGGCCGTACGTCAGCCTGGCCGCGGGGAGCCGCGTGGTCCGTTCCATCGTGGAGGATTCCATCGTCAACGAGGAGGCCTGCATTGAAGAAGCCATGCTGACCCGCTCCCTCATCGGAAGCCGGGCCCGCGTCCGCGGCGGCTTTGAGCGGCTCAACGTGGGCGACTCGTCCGAGATCGACGCGCGTCCCGACGCGCGGAGGTAGACCTCTCCCATCCCCGGCCAGGGGGCAGGGGTGAGGTCAGAAACACCTCTCCCATGAGGTCGGTGGGCAGCCAGGACATGGAAGAAGAGGCAGTCGTCGTCTGCTACTCCGGCCACCGCTACGCGGAGGAGCCGCAGCGCTTCACCGTGGGAGGCCGGGAGCACCAGGTGGCGCGGGTTCTCCGGGCCTGGCAGGAGCCAGAGGGGCCAGCCTTCCTGGTGGAAGACGAGGAGGGGACCCGGTGGCGGCTGCGCTACGAGGAGGGGCGGGGCCTCTGGTTCTGCCGTCCTGTCCGCCGCCGGGGAGTTTGAGTACCGCGTTGCGAACTGTGAGGAGGGGTTGCCATGCGTTCGTTCGTCGCCAGACGGGTCGCAGAGGTCCCGCCTTCGGGCATCCGCCGCTTCTTCGACATCGCCGCCACCATGGAGGACGTCATCTCCCTGGGCATCGGCGAGCCGGACTTCGTGACCCCCCAGCGCATCATCCAGGCCGGCATCCGCTCTCTGGAAGAGGGCCACACCCACTACACCTCCAACTCCGGCATCCTGGAACTGCGAGAGGCCCTCGCCGGGCACCTGGAACGCCTCTACGGGGTGCGCTACGACCCGGAGGGGGAACTCCTCATCACCGTGGGGGTTTCGGAGGCCCTCTACCTGGCCCTCACCGCCACCCTGGACCCCGGCGACGAGGTCATCGTGCCCCAGCCCTGCTTCGTGGCCTACGAGCCGGAGGTGCTCTTCGCCGGCGGCACGCCCGTCATCCTGCCCCTCCGGGTGGAGGATGCCTTCCAGATCCGCGCTGAGGCCCTGGAAGCCCTGATCACCCCGCGCACCAAGGCCCTCCTCATCGGCTACCCCAACAACCCCACCGGCGCAGTCATGCCGCGGGAGGGCCTCCTGCGGGTCGCCGAGATCGCCCAGAAGCACGACCTCCTGGTCATCTCCGACGAGATCTACGACCGCCTGGTCTACGGGGTGGAGCACACCTGTTTCGCCTCCCTCCCAGGCATGCGGGAACGCACGGTCCTCCTGGGAGGCTTCTCCAAGTCCTACGCCATGACCGGCTGGCGCATCGGCTACGCGGCTGCGCCGGCAGAGGTCATGGCGGCCATGCGCAAGGTGCACCAGTACACCATCATGTCCGCGCCCACCACGGCCCAGATCGCCGCCCTGGAAGCCCTGCGGCACGGCGAGGAAGAGGTGGAGCGGATGCGGCAGGAATACGACCGGCGCCGCCGCCTCATCGTCGGGGGCCTCAATGCCATCGGCCTCCCCTGCTTTGAGCCCCGGGGGGCCTTCTACGCCTTCCCCTCCATCGCCCATTCAGGGATGACCTCCGAGGAGTTCTCCCTGCGCCTTCTGGAGGAGGAGAAAGTGGCCGTCGTGCCCGGCTCCGCCTTCGGCGCGGGCGGAGAAGGGTTCGTGCGCTGCTCCTACGCCACGGCGTACGAGAAGATTGAAGAAGCCCTGGAGCGGATGGCCCGCTTCGTCCAGAGGCACGGCTAGTGCTGGACCACAGAGCGTAGGGGCACAGCGGCGCTGTGCCCCTACCGGGCGGCACCGGCGTGCCACACCACAAACGGTTTTCTCTGTGGCACAGCACCAGTGGACTTTGATTATGTAAAGAGAGGCGAGGGCATGGAAAACACACCTGTCCCCTCACCCGACCTGTGGATCCGAGACGTGACCCTGCTCCCCATGGTGCCGGACGCGGCGACGGTCCTCCCGCACATGGACCTTGGCATCGCCGGGCCCTTCATTGCCGCGGTGCAGCCCACCGGTGCCCCCCTGCCCCGCCGGGCCCGGGTGCTGGAGGGTGCTGGCTGCGTCGCCCTGCCCGGCCTGGTGAACTGCCACACCCACGTGGACATGGCCCTCTTCCGGGGCACCGGTGAAGGGGCCCGCCTGATGGAGTGGCTGGCCCTGGTCACCCAGGTCCAGGCCCAGATGGATGAGGAGGACGTCTACTGGTCCACCCTCCTCTCCCTCTTGGAGTTCACCCGCCACGGCATCACCACCTTCGCCGACATGAGCATGTCCTGGGCCTCCCTGCCCCAGGCCGTCTTGGAATCCGGTCTCCGGGCCGTGCTGCACCAGGGCCTGGTGGACGCCTGGCCCCACTGGGTGGAGAAGTGGGGCGACGGCGGGACCCAGGTCCGGCGCGCCGCCGACGTCTTCCGAGCCTGGCACGGGGCAGGCGAGGGCCGCATCCAGGTGGGCCTGGGCCCCCATTCGCCCTATGGAGCAAGCGAACTCCTCCTGCGCAACGCTGCCACCCGCGCCCTGGAGTGGGGCGCCACCCTCCACATCCACCTGGCGGAGACGGAGGAGGAAGTGCGGCAGGTGCAGGAGGTCCACGGCCTGACGCCAGTGCAGTACCTGGCCTCCGTGGGCCTCTTTGACGTCCCCACCCTGGCCGCCCACGCCGTCCACCTGACGGAAGAGGACCAGGCCCTCCTGCGGGCCAAGGGTGTCTCGGTGGCCCACAATCCCGGGAGCAACCTCAAACTGAGGAGCGGCCTTGCCCCGGCCGCCGCCCTGCGCGCCCAGGGAGTGCAGGTGGGCCTGGGCACCGACGGCGCGGGGAGCAACGACCGCCTGGACCTCTTCCGAGAGGCTTACCTGGCTGCGGTCCAGCAGCCCTGGTCGGCCGACGTCCAGCCCTCCCGCGAGGCCCTGTACATGGCCACCCTCGGCGGGGCCCAGGCCCTGGGCCTGGACGACCGCATCGGCTCCCTGGAAGTGGGCAAACGGGCCGACCTCGTCCTGGTGCGCCTGGACACCCCTGACCTGGCCCCCGCAGTGGACCTCCCCAAGGCCCTCATCTACGCCGGCACAGGCTGCCACGTGGATACGGTCCTGGTGGATGGCCGTGTCCTCCTGGAGCGAGGGATGTTCCAGGTCCTGGATGCCGAGCGCATCCTGGCGGAGAACCGGGCTCGGGCAGCGCGCCTCTTCAGGCGTGCCCGTCCCGGGCAGGAGGGATGAACGATGCCCAGAGGACGGACTCGGTCCCATCTCTTGGAGGGCGGCCAGGAGGGTGCGACTGCAGGGGCGAGGCATGCCTCGCGGGCGGTTCACGAATCGCTCCACACACAGCAACATAAGACCTCACCCACCCTTCCCAACCCCTCCTATCCCCCTGGTCCCCTTCCCTCCCCGCATGCGGGGAGGGAAGGGGTGCCCGCCGCAGGTGGGCGGGGTAGGGAGGGGTCGGGAAGGGCTGTGGATGGAGCACGCGGTTCGTACCTCCAGAGGGCACAGGCAGCGGCCCAGGCCGTGCGCGCACGAACCTCTCTCCCACCCCAGGTGGGCCTGGTGCTGGGCTCCGGCTGGGGGGCCCTGGCCGAGGCGCTGGAGGAGAGGGTCTGCATCCCCTACAGCGAAATCCCCGGCTTCCCCCGGTCCACCGTATCCTGGCACGCGGGGAACCTCTGGTTGGGCCGCCTGGAGGGGAAGCCCCTTGCCGTGATGCAGGGCCGCTTCCACCCCTACGAGGGGTTGACGGCCCAGGAGGTGGCTTTCCCCATCGCCTGCCTGCACGCCCTGGGCGTGCGCACCCTTATCATCACCAACGCCAGCGGGGCCATCAACGAGACCTTCCACCCTGGAGAACTCATGCTCATCACTGACCACATCAACTTCCAGGGCGAAAACCCCCTCACTGGCCTCCACGAGGAGGGGCTCATCCGCTTCCCCGACATGACCTACGCCTACGACCCTCACCTGCAGGACCTGGCCCGTGAGGCAGCCCGGGAGGCCGGCATCGTCCTGCGGGAGGGGGTCTACGTGGCCTTCCGCGGCCCCAGTTTTGAGACGCCGGCCGAGATCCGCATGGCCCGCCGGTGGGGTGCTGATGCGGTGGGGATGTCCTCCGTGCCCGAAGTCATCATGGCCCGGGCCCTGGGCATGCGGATCGTAGCCCTCAGCTGCCTCTCCAACATGGCCGCGGGGATCCTCCCCCAGCCCCTCACGGCCGAGGAAGTGATGGAGGTGACCCGGAAGGCCCTCCCAGCCATGGAGCACCTGATCCGCGGTCTGGTCCGCCGTCTGCCCTGAGGGGGGTGGAAAGACAGGGCTGACTCGTTCCTTCCGACAGCCTTCTGGCGCGGCAGACCGTAGGGCACGCCTCCTGGCGTGCCCTTTGTAGAAACGAGACAACCCTGGGATGGAGAGGGCTGCCACTTGTGCCCTGGGGGCCGCTCCGGTATAATCGGAGGCGGGAGGTGCACAGACATGGGTAACCGGATATCCAGGTCCTCAAGGCGTTTCTGGCGCCAGTGGACTCTGCTTTTGTACGTGGCCCTGGGCCTCCTCAGCCTGGCCCTGCCCCTGGCCGCCCAGGAACCAGGAGGGCGTGCGGACGTGCTCCGTGTGGAGGGGGCCATCACCCCCATCGTCGCCACCTACATTGAACGGGGCATCGCCTCTGCCGAAGCCGAGGGTGCGGACCTCCTCATCATCGTGCTGGACACCCCTGGTGGCTCTGTGGACGTCACAAGGCGGGTCACCCGCCGCATGCTGGACTCCCGCGTGCCCATCGTGGTCTACGTAGCACCAGAGGGGGCCCACGCGGCCTCCGCCGGCACCTTCGTCACCCTGGCTGCCCACCTTGCGGCCATGGCCCCGGGCACAAGCATCGGCGCAGCGAGCCCCATCGCCACCGGCGGCGAGGAACTGGGCGAGACGGCCAAGGAAAAAGCCGTGAGCATCCTGGAGGCGGACGTAGAGGGCCTGGCCCGCCGCCGCGGTGAAAAGGCTGTGGCCTGGGCCCGCAGTGCCGTCCGGGAGGCCAAGGCCGCCACCGAGCAAGAAGCATTGGAACTGGGCGTCATTGACGTGGTGGCGACGGACCTGCGGGACCTCCTGGAGAAACTGGACGGCCGTCAGGTGGAGGTGGACGGGCGCTGGGTGACCCTGGAGACGGAGGGGATGGCCCTCCACGAAGTGGAAATGAACACCGTGGAGCAGTTCCTCCACGTCATCACCGACCCCAACATCGCCTTCATCCTGATGACCCTGGGCATCAACGGCATCCTCTTTGAACTTTCCAGTCCCGGCGGCTACGTGGCCGGCATCGTGGGGGGCATCTGCCTCATCCTGGGCCTCTACGCCCTGGGGGTGCTGGAAGCCAACTGGATCGGCCTCCTTCTCATCGCCGTGGCCTTCGTCCTCTTTGTCCTGGACGTCAAGGCTCCCACCCACGGCATCCTCACCCTGGGAGGCGTGGCCTCCTTCGTCTTCGGCTCCCTCATCCTCTTCCAGTCGCCCTACTACCAGGTCTCCCGCGCCCTCATCGTGGGGGTGGCCCTGGCAACAGCGGCCTTCTTCGCCTTTGCCGTGGCCAAGGCGGTGCGCGCCCAGGTGCGCCGTCCGGTCACAGGCCTGGAGGGGATGATCGGGCGGACCGCTGAGGCCCGCACCGACCTGGACCCGAGGGGCTCGGTCTTCCTGATGGGCGAGTGGTGGGAGGCCATCGCGGAGGATGGCCCCATCTCCAAGGGGGAAAAGGTGGTTGTAGTGGGGTACGAGGGGTTCCGGCTGCGGGTGCGCCGCAGCCAGGGCGACCTCCCGCCCCCTACTCCCAGTGGATGATCCAGACACACAACCCCGCAAGCCCCACCGTGGCCGCCACGATGGCCAGGCGCTGCGTGGGTGTTAACTGCACACCCCAGGAGGCCCAGAGGACCACGAGCACCATGGCCGCGGCCAGCAAGGCCCACTGGGCCAGCCGGGGATGAGACCGCAAGAATTCCCTGAGCCGTTCCATACTCCGCTCCGCCGATTCCGCGCTTGGGGATGGTGCCCGTCTGCCCTCTGCCCCGCAGATTGAGGGACGGACAGCTGTCCCGTGCTCCGTTCAGCGCAACGAACGTGCACGACCTCCCAAGCCCTCTCTGGGCACCATCTCCGCCGTCACACGACACCTCACCGACCGGGGAGGTCCCTGACCTCCCGCCACAGGGCGGCCACCCGCGCCGCGGGCAGCCCCTCCCGCCGGTGGCCATCCCGACCCTCCATCGTCTCCGCGGCGAAGAGGGCGTTGACCACCGCTTCCTCCACCGCCTCGGCCACCCCCTGGAAGAGAACTCGCAGGGCAGGATGGGACTCGTTCAGGCAGGTGAGGGTGAAGGTCAGGTCGGACGAGAGGTGGGGGATGCGCTGCGCGGTGGAGAAGGCGATGGCGAAGTCGCCGCTCGTGTGCCCTCCCCACGAGCCCACGCGGGCCAGGCCGATGCCGGCCCGCCGCGCCAGGCGGCCCAGTTGCCGGGCCGTCAGAGGGGCGTCGGTGGCCAGCACCACCATCACCGAGCCCCCAGGCGGCGTGCCCTGCGGCACCCCCTCCGACTCCAGAAGCCACCGGCCGACCGGCAAGCCGTCTATCCGCAGGTCGCCGGGCCCTCCGAAGTTGGCCACCACCAGCGCCCCTACCGTGTAGCCCCCGTGCTCTTCCAGCAGGCGCCGGGAACTCGTGCCCACACCCCCCTTGTAGCCGAAGGCGCACATCCCCGTGCCGGCCCCCACGTTCCCTTCCTCCACCGGGCCGCTGTGGGCCTGGGCCAGGGCCTCCAGGGCGTGTTCCGGGCGCACGTGGCGGCCCCGCAGGTCGTTGAGGAAGCCATCGTTGCACTCCCCCACCACCACGTTGATGCTCCCCCACCCGAGGCCCAGGTCCGGGTTCCGCTCCAGTTCCCAGGCGATGAGGCCCTCGGCCACCGGGCCCACACAGAGGGTGTTGGTCAGGCCGATGGGGCTCTCCAAAGTCCCCAGTTCCCGCACCTGCTCAAACCCCAGGGGCTTCCCGAAGCCGTTGAAGGTCTCCACCGCCGCCACCACCTTCTCGCGGAAAGGATCACCCTCGTGGGGGAGGACCACCGTGACCCCCGTGCGGACCGGTCCCTGGCCGGGCACGAGGGACCCCTCCCCGCGGATCAGGGTGCAGTGCCCCACCCGCACGCCGGCCACGTCGGTGATGGCGTTCCAGGGACCTACGGGCAGGGACCCGATGGTGATGCCCCAATCCCGGGCCCGCTTCCTGGCCTTGTCCATATCCACCTCGTCACCACAGGAGCGAGAGGCAGGTCACACCCCCATCCGCCTTCTGGAACTCCGACATGGGGACAGTGAGGACGCGGAACCCCCGCTCTTCCAGGGCGGCGCGCACCCGGGGATACCCTTCCGGCAGGATGGCCCACTCTCCCACCGCCAGGCAGTTGGCAGCGTAGGCCTCCTCGGGAGGGACGAAGATGACGTCCAGCCCCAGGAACTCCGGCCGAGCCGCCCGGCTCCCGGCGGCAAGGAGCATCCCCCGGCCCAGGTACGCGCAGCCGGTCATCAGGTGCAGGTCCCCTTCCACGGGGATGGGCAGGACCGTGGCCCCGAGGGGCTCCAGGGCATCCCGCAACTGAGCGAACCCGGCCTGGTTCGTGCGGGCCGACAGGCCGACGAAGACGCGCCGCCCCACTCGCAGGACATCTCCACCTTCCAACGTGCCCGGCGGCTGGATGCGGACCAGGCGTTTGTGGGGAGCAAGGACTTCCTCAACCGCCGCCTCCTCCCCCCGGCGGCTCGGTGCCCCGGGCCGGCAGATGACTGCCACGTCTTCGTAGACGACCGCCAGGTCCTGGATGAAGCAGCCATCCGGGAACCGTTCGTCCGGCGGAAGGACCGTCACTTCCATCCCGCAGGTGCGGAGGGCCTCCACGTAGGTTGCATGCTGGGCCTGGGCGAGGGCTACGTCTATGGAAGGACGGGGCACCTGGGCCGTGAGGGCCCGCGCGAAACTCTGCCCGGGCGGCCTGACGAGGGCACGGCAGGGTTGAAAGGCATCGGTGTCCCCCCACGGAAGGTCCATATCCCCCTCCTCATCCGAGGCCCAGGTACCAGCGCAGGACCTCACGCCCGAACCAGAGCATCACCCACGCGCCCACCACCAGGAAGGGGCCATAGGGCATGGCGGTGAAAGCCGAGTACCGCCGCTGCACCAGCACCTGGTGCAGGATCACCCCCAGCGCCGCCACACCGCCCAGGAGGATCCCCAGCACCAGGGCGAACACCACATGGGGGAAGCCCACCGCCAGGCCGATGAAGGCCGCCAACTTCACGTCGCCCGCGCCGAAGACGACTTCCTGCAGGGGCCGCCCACGCCGCCGGCCCACCAGGAAGCCCAAAAGCGCCCCCAAGAGGTAGATGCCGTACACAAAGGCGAAGCCCACCGCACCCCCCAGCCAGAACCACTGCGGCCCCCGGGTCGGATGGAAGAGGCTCACCACCCCCGCCAGGGCGAGCGCGGGGTAGATGACCACATTCAGGATCAGCCGGTGCTCCGCATCTATCACCAGGACCAGGAAGAGGATCCAACTGTAGGCCAGGAGGACCGGCAGCGGCCAGGCCCCTCCCCCCCGGCTCCAGAGGGACCAGAGGAAGACGAAGAGGACCACAGTGCTGGCTTCCACCAGGGGGTGCCGCAGGGGGAACTGGGCTCCGCAGCGACGGCAGCGCCCCCGCCCCTGTGCGTAGGCCAAGAGCGCGGACCACTGCCGCGGAGGCCGCACTGCGCCGCAGTACGGGCAGGCCGGCCCTCTCCAGACGCGCTCCCGTTCCGGCAGCCAGTCGGCCAGGATGTTCAGCCCGACCCCCGCCAGGAACCCCAGGATGGCCACAAACGGTCCCATTGCCTTACTCCAAATGCGGCGTAGGGGCACCCCTCGTGGGTACCCAGGGCAGGCATAAGGCCTGCCTCTACCGTAGGGGCACCCCCGAGGGGTGCCCAAGACCGTAGGGCGCGCCTCCGGCGTGCCCTCCGCGCCGGGAAGAACGGTTATGGCCTTCCCTCCGCAACAACGAGACAGCCCTGCAAAAAGCCCTCCTCCCTGGTTGACACAACGTCCCCC
>JBMFPD010000084.1:0-11570 GCA_049969295.1 Anaerolineae bacterium
CCCGCGGACAGTAGAGCAGGAGGAAGCCGCCCCCGCCCGCGCCAGCGATCTTGCCGCCCAGGGCCCCGGCCCGGAGGGCCGTGGCGTACATGTCGTCTATCTGCGGGTTGGTGATCCGGCTGGCAAGCCCCTTCTTGAGTTCCCAGTTGCGGTGCAGGATGCGGCCCAGTTCGTCTATCTCCCCCGCCAGGAGGCATTCCCGCGCCTCCAGCGCCAGGGCCTTCACCTCCCGCAGGTAGGGCATGTGGTCGTCCATCTGCGCCTTCTGCTCGGCCAGGATGTCGCTCGCGTTGCGCTGGATGCCAGTCCAGAAGAGCATCAAGTTCTGGTTCAGGCGGCGCTTCACATCCGGGTCCAGGTCCAGGTCCTCCACCGTCACCGAGCCATCGGTGTGGAAGCGGAGGAAGCGCAGGCCCCCGTAGGCGGCGATGTACTGGTCCTGGATGCCGATGGGCTTGCCGAGGATGTCAATCTCAATCCGGCAGGCCTCCCGGGCCAGGGTCTCCGCCGTCTGCATGCGGCGGGTGTAGACGTACATGGCGTTGAGGAGGCCCACCGTCACCGCGCTGGAGGAGCCCAGGCCCGAGCCCTGGGCCGGGATGTCGGCCATGGTGGAGATCTCCACCCCTTTGGTGATGCCGGTGAGGCGCAGCGCCTCCCGCACCAGTTCGTGCTGGACCTCGTCCACGCGGTCCACCATTTCGGTGCGGGTGTAGCCAACGCGGATCTTGTCGTCAAAGCGGGCCTTGATGATGACGAAGACGTACTTGTCTATGGCCGAGGAGAGGACGCACCCCTCCTCCCGCCGGAAGAACTCCGGAAAGTCGGTGCCGCCCCCGGCCAGGCTGATGCGGATGGGTGTCTGGGTGATGATCATCGGACCCTCCCGGCGGCCCAGTCTTCCTGGGCCTGGTGGTATTTCTCCAGCGTGCCGATGTCCAGCAGGTACTGACGGATCGGGTACCCGAAGAGTTGCTCCCCGGCCGCCAGAAGGCGCGGGAAGACATCCCGGCCGAAGTCGCAGAACTGGCCCTGCGGGATGTAGGCCAGGATGCGCGGCTCCAGGACGTAGATGCCGGCGTTGGCCAGGTCGGTGAAGACCTCCTCCGGAGGAGGCTTCTCCACGAAGCGGCGGATGCGCCCCGCCTCGTCCACGTCCACCAGGCCGCACTCCGCAGGGTTAGGAGCCCGGTACAGGGCCACAGTGGCCACGCCCCCCCTTCTCCTGGTGGAAGCGGAAGAGGTCCCCCAGGTCCACCGCCGTGAGGAGGTCGCCGTAGATCACGTAGAAAGGCTGCTCGCGGAAGAAATCCAGGAAGCGGGTCAGGGCGCCGGCCGTCCCCAGGAGGCGCTCTTCCACCGAGTAGCGGATGCGGAGGCCGAAGGCCCGCCCGTCGCCGAAGGCATCCATGACCACGTGGGGCAGGTGGTGGAGGTTGATGGCCACCTCCTCCACCCCGTGGCGGTGGAGCCACTCCAAGATATGGGCCAGGAGCGGGCGCCCGCCGATGGGGAGCATGGGCTTGGGCCGCTCCAGGGTGAGGGGTCTGAGGCGCGTGCCTTCCCCTGCAGCCAGGACCACTGCCTGCCAGGGGCCTTTGCTCACCGTGGTGGAGAAACGGTCTCCCATGGGCTGCGCTTCTGAGAGCAGGCGGATGACAGGGGGTGGCAGGCGAACCCGCCACCCCCAACCCGCTGGCGCAGAGGCTCTGGGCCTGCGCCGTCCGCGGGGCCAGGCGGTGGCGATGGGGCCACCGCAAGGGCATCGTACCACAGAGAAGACGCATTGTCAAAGGCGAGTGATAGTTTGCAGGCGGTGCCCCAGCCCCGCCTCCTCGGGGGAGGCCCCCGGCGTAGATGGGGAAAAGCCAAAAGCCCCCTCCCTGCACGTGCAGGGAGGGGGCCAGGGAGCAAGGGTGGGAATCCCCTACCGCACCACGATGTTCACCAGGCGACCTTCGGCGTAGATGATCTTGACGATCTCCTTGCCCTCGGTGTGGCGCTGGGCGCCGGGCGTCGCCAGGGCCAGCCGCTTTGCCTCCCCCTCGGAGATGCCAGCGGGCACCTCCACCTTGTCCCGCACCTTGCCGTTGACCTGCACCACCAGGGTGATGGTTTCCTCCCTGGCCAGGTCCGGGTCCCATGTGGGCCAGGCCTGCTGGTGAACGCTGTAGGGGCCGCCCAGGTGCGCCCACAACTCCTCGGCGATGTGGGGGCATGTCGGCGCCAGCATCAGCACCAGGCTGCGCACTGCCTCGTCCCAGGCCTCCGTCTTGTAGACCGCCGTCTCCTTGGCCCGCACCAGGGTGTTGTTGAAGGCCATCAGGGCCGAGACCATGGTGTTGAAGCGGAAGGCCTCCATATCCTCGGTGACCTTCTTGATGGTCTGGTGGGTGGCGCGGCGCAGGGCACGGACCTCCTCTTCGGTGGGCTTCTCCTTCGGCGCGGGCTGCTCGTCCATCACCACGTTCCAGACGCGGTTCAGGAAGCGGTAGACGCCCTCAATCCCCCGGCTGCTCCAGGGGCCGCCCTCCTCCCACGGCCCGATGAACATGAGGTAGGCCCGCACCGTGTCGGCCCCGTACTGCTCCACCACGTCGTCCGGGGCCACCACGTTGCCGCGGCTCTTGCTCATCTTCTCGCCGTCCTCCCCCAGGATGGTCCCCTGGTTGAAGAGGCGCAGCATCGGCTCGTCAAAGTCCACCAGGCCCAGGTCCCGCATCGCCTTGGTGAAGAAGCGGGTGTACAGGAGGTGCATGGTGGCGTGCTCAATGCCGCCGGTGTACTGGTCCACCGGCAGCCAGTACTTCCCCTTCTCCGGGTCAAAGGGTCCCTTGTCGTAATCCGGGCTCACGTAGCGGTACTGGTACCACGAGGAGCAGACGAAGGTATCCATGGTGTCGGTCTCCCGCTCGGCCGGGCCGCCGCACTGGGGGCACGTGGTGCGGCGGAACCCCTCGTGGTACTTCAGGGGCGATTCGCCCGTGGGCCGGAAGTCCACGTCCTCCGGCAGGAGGACTGGCAGGTCCTCCTCCGGCACGGGGACGGTGCCGCACCGTTCGCAGTAGATGATGGGGATGGGCGCGCCCCAGTACCGCTGGCGGGAGATGAGCCAGTCGTGCAGGCGGTAGTTCACGGCGAACTTCCCCAGGCCCTGCGCCTCCAGCCACTCCGTGACCCGCTTCACGGCCACGTCGCCTGGCGTGCCCGTGAAGGGGCCGGAGTGGATCATCGTCCCGTACTCGGCATGGAAGAGGATGTCCCTGTAGAACTCCACGCCCCACAGCATCTCCATCACCGTGCGGCACCCCCGCAGTTCCGGCTCCAGGGCCTTGCAGCGGGCGAGGATCGCCTGCTCTGCCTCCAGGCCGTCAAAGGGGACCACGCCATCGTCAAAGAGGAAGAGCCACCGGGAGCCCACCACCTCGGTCCAGGTGCCGGGGTTGAGGTGCTCCCGGACCAGCGCCACGTAGCGGTCCACCTGGTCCCGGTCCAGGGAGACGCAGAGGGAGCCATCCTGCTCGGTGAAGGCGATCCCCTCCCGCGCCAGGGCCTCTCGGAACCCCTCGCGCACGGTGCCTGGGGCCACGCAGGACTTGGCCCGGCCGTCGGGCCGGTCAATGACCGGGATGACCGGCAGCCCGAACTTGAGCGCGAACTGGAAGTCCCGCTCGTCGTGGCCTGGGACGCCCATGATGGCCCCCGTCCCGTAGGTCATCAGCACGTAGTCGCTGATCCAGATGGGGACGCGGGCCCCGTTCACCGGGTTGACCGCGTAGCCGCCGGTGAAGACGCCGGTCTTCTCCTTCTCCACGCTCAGGCGCTCGATCTCGCTCTGGCGGCCGGCCTGGAACTGATAGGCCGTCACGACCTCGCGGTGGCTGGCGGGCGTGATCATGTCCACCAGCGGATGTTCGGGTGCGAGGACCATGAAGGTGGCACCCCACAGGGTATCGGGCCGGGTGGTGAAGACGACGAAGTCGTCGCCCCCCTCGGTGCGGAAGGTGACGTTCGCGCCCTCGCTGCGGCCGATCCAGTTGGTCTGCATCACCCGGACCCGTTCCGGCCAGTCAATCTTGCTGAAGTCCAGGAGTTCCTCGGCGTACTTGGTGATGCGGAAGAGCCACTGGGTCAGTTCCTTCTTGATGACTGGCGTGCCGCACCGCTCGCAGTGGCGGTCCTCCCCCCAGACCTGTTCCCGGGCCAGCGTGGTGTTGCAGGTGGGGCACCAGTCCACGGGGGCCTTCTCCCGGTAGGCCAGGCCGTGCTTGTAGAACTGGACGAAGAACCACTGGGTCCACTTGTAGTACGAGGGGTCGGAGGTGATGGCCTCCCGGTCCCAGGCCCACATAGCCCCCATGGAGCGGAGCTGTTTGCGCATCCGCTCAATGTTGCGGTAGGTCCACTCCTTGGGGTGGATGCCGTGCTTGATGGCCGCGTTCTCCGCTGGCAGCCCGAAGGCGTCAAAGCCGATGGGGAAGAAGACGTTGTACCCCTTCATGCGCATGTAGCGGGCCTTGGCGTCGGAGGGCGCCATGGCGTACCAGTGGCCGATGTGCAGGTCGCCGCTGGGGTAGGGGTACATGGTCAGGAAGTACCACTTGGGCCGGTTCGGGTCCTCCACGGTACGGTACAGGCCCGTCTCCTCCCACACCTTCTGCCAGCGGGGCTCAATCTCCCGCGGGTTGTATCGTTTGGTCATCTCTCCCTCTCCTTAGCAGAGGTAAACCACAGAGAGCACAGAGGACACAGAGTTTTTTGATCAGAGGTTCTCCAAGGCTGCTTTCCAAGTCAAGGGCCGTCCCCACAAAAGGGAGTAGAGAGCATTTAGCCTCCCATCTCTGTGCTCTCTGTGTCCTCTGTGGTTTTCCTGCAGCCGCGGCGCAGGAAGTCTTGGAGGGCCGCGTTAAAGGCCTCCGGACGGAAGCGCATGGGGTGGTGGCCCGCCCAGTCCGGCGCGCCGGGGACCTTCGTCACGTCCGGGATGACCTCAAGGCGCGCCCCCGGGATGGCCCGCGCCAGCCGTCGCCCCTCCGCCACGGGGATGACACGGTCGTCCTCGCCCCAGACCACGAGCGTGGGGCACTGGATGCGTGCCAATTCCTCCTCGCGGAAGCGGCCTGCCGCCGCGTCCACAAGGATGAGGCCCGCGACCCGCTCCGGCGTGGTGAGGGCGAGGACGAGAGCGATGGTCCCACCCCAGGAGACGCCCCCGAAGACCGCGCTCTCCAGCCCCTCGTGGCGCATGAGGTCCAGAACGGCCTGGGCCTGCCGGTGCGCCTCGGGGCGGTCCGCCGGGTGGTCGGATTCGCCGTAGCCGATGAGGTCCAGGGCATAGGCCCGGTAGCCGGCCTCGGCGATGGCCTGTAGGTTGTGCTCCCACACCCGCCAGTCGTTGGCCGGGTGCAGCCCATGCATCAGGATGACGGCCGGTCCCTCACCCACCACGCGGGCGTGCAGGCGGCCCTCCCGCGTGGCGAAGAACCTATCCTCTCCCTCCATGTGCCCCTCCTGCGCCGGTGCCACCTTGCGCCGGGTCCACAACCGCGTCCAGAAGGCACCTCCTGGTAGGGGGCGACGCACGCATCCCCCCGCGCGGCTTTGCGGCTCACGCAGGGTAATTCGTGGATCGGCCCTGCCTATCCAGCAGTTTCGGCACGCCACAGGCGTGCCCTGCCTCTGGCCCTCCTCATGCTCCTTTCCCCCGCACGCGGGGAGGAAAGGGGCAGGTGGGTGGGAGGGGGTATCCCACCCTACGGGTTCACTGGCGTCAGCCAGCCGTGCCGGTCCTCCAGACGGCCGCTGGTGATGCCGAAGAACTCCTCCTGCAGCCGTTTGGTGATGGGCCCCGGGCGGCCCTCCCCCACCGGGATGCGGTCCACCGAGCGGATGGGGGTGATCTCCGCCGCTGTGCCGGTGAAGAAGACCTCGTCGGCGATGTAGAGGGCCTCCCGCAGGAGCGGCTGCTCCTGGACCGGGATGCCCAGGTCCCGTGCCAATTGGAGCACGCAGCGGCGGGTGATGCCCGGCAGGATGGCGGCGGCCAGGGGCGGGGTGTACAGGACCCCATCCTTCACCACGAAGAGGTTCTCCCCCGACCCCTCGCTCAGGTAGCCGTACGCGTCCAGGGCGATGGCCTCTGCGAAGCCCCTTTCCTTTGCCTCGATGACCATGAACTGGGAGTTCACGTACTGGCCGCCGATCTTGGCCATGGTCGCGCCGGTGTCCGGTGCGGCGCGCCGCCAGGAACTGACGGCCACATCCACCCCCCGCTCCAGGACCCCCTCGCCCAGGTAACTGCCCCACTCAAAGGTGATGAGGACGGTGTGCACAGGGCAGGCCCTTGGGTCCACGCCCAGGGCTCCAGCCCCGCGGAAGACGAGGGGCCGGATGTAGCACGCGGCATGCCCGTTGGCCCGCACCGTCTCCCGAATGGCCTTTGCCAGGTCCTCCAGGCTGTAGGGCAGGTCCATGCGGAAGATCTTGCACGAAGCGGCAAGCCGCTCCAGATGCTCCCACAGGCAGAAGACCGCAGGCCCTTTCGGCGTCGCGTAGGCCCGGATGCCCTCGAAGACGCTGGACCCGTAGTGGAGCGCGTGGGCGGTGACGTGGACCTGGGCCTCGTCCCAGGGCACCAGCCGCCCGTCAAACCAGATGTAGGTGGAACGCATGGTCGCCATGGTGCCAAGCCTCCCCGAGCGTGTGGTTTGGTGAGAAGGACGGACCATCCACTTGTTGAAGGGCAGCATTGCCCGCCGCCGCACTGCTGGTCGGGGCCGCCGTGGCACCCGGCGCGTCTACAAAACAACCCTCCGCCCCCACAGGGACGGAGGGTTGCTCCGCGGTACCACCCTGCTTGCCCAGGAACGGACCTGGTCAGGGGCAGGAAGCCAGCGACGGTCCCTGCCCCTGCCCGGCACCTTCTGGTGGAGCTGAGGGGACTCGAACCCCTGACCTTCTGAATGCCATTCAGACGCTCTCCCAAACTGAGCTACAGCCCCACGTTCCAAGGCCGCTTTCGGGCGAGGTAACGGTCGCCACTCGGCAGCGGCTACTCAGCGCCCCCCTTTCACCGCTGCGGCTCCCAGGCGAGTTCGGCCTTCCGGCGTTCCCCGGCGACGCCATGCCTGGCTTCCACTCTCCCAGGCTCGCTGCGGGGATGGCCTACTGCTCCTGTTCATCGCCTTTGCTTCTATAGGCCGCCTTTGGTGGCGGTGGTGGAGCTGAGGGGACTCGAACCCCTGACTTCTACAGTGCGATTGTAGCGCTCTCCCAGCTGAGCTACAGCCCCACTCCTACTTTCAATTGTATCGGAGTTTCGGGAATCTGTCAAACCGGCCCCCTGGCTCGTCAGGGTTGACCCATTCTTATGAACTCCGACAGCCTTCTGACGCGGCAAACCGTAGGGCACGCCAGGAGGCGTGCCCTCTGCGCCGGGAAGGGCGGTCATAGCCTTTCCTTCTGGAAAAACGAGACAGCCCTGCTGGCTCGTCCAGGCCGGCCGCCTCCTCACTCCTTCAACCCGGCCAAGGCCTCGCCCGCGGCCTCCAGGGCCGCGTCCACCACCTCCGGCGTGTGGGCCAGGGAGACGAACGACGCCTCAAACTGGGATGGGGCCAGGTAGACCCCCTTCTGGAGCATGGCGTGGAAGAAGCGGGCATAGCGCGCCACGTCCGCCCGCTTGGCCGAGGCGTAGTCCCACACCGGCTCCTCGGTGAAGAAGGCCGTCGCCATGGAGCCGATGGCGTTGACCTGGAGAGGGATGCCAGCCTC
Organism: Anaerolineae bacterium; assembly: GCA_049969295.1. GTDB lineage: Bacteria > Chloroflexota > Anaerolineae > DTPP01 > DTPP01 > DAOTYM01. The sequence continues at coordinate 7,774 of JBMFPD010000084.1, forward strand.
CTCCGCCCGCGCTGCAAGCCCCTCGGCCCACCGATGGCCGAGGGACGCAAGCCGTTCGTAGACGCCGGGCTTCTGCAGTTCCTGGAGGGTGGCGATCCCCGCGGCCATGGCCAGGGGGTTCCCCGAGAGGGTCCCTGCCTGGTATACCGGCCCCTCCGGCGCCACCCAGGCCATGATCTCAGCGCGGCCGCCGTAGGCCCCTACCGGCAACCCCCCACCGATGATCTTACCCAGGCAGGTCAGGTCCGGGTCCAGGCCCCACAGGGTCTGCGCCCCGCCGTAGGCCAGCCGGAAGCCAGTGATGACCTCGTCCAGGATGAGGAGCGCTCCGTGCTCCCGGGTGATCCGGCGCAGCCCCTCCAGGTACCCCTCCTGAGGGAGCACCACCCCCATGTTCCCGGCCACCGGCTCCACGAGGACGGCAGCGATCGCGTCCCCGACCTCGGCGAAGAGGGCCTCCACCGCTGCCAAGTCGTTGTAGGGGACCACGAGCGTATCCCGGACCATCCCCTCCGTGACGCCAGGGCTGTCGGGCAGGCCGAAGGTGGCCACGCCCGACCCGGCCTGCACGAGGAGCGCGTCGGCATGGCCGTGGTAGCCCCCCTGCATCTTGACCACTTTGGGCCGGCCAGTGTAGGCCCGCGCCAGCCGCAGGGCGGACATGGTCGCCTCCGTCCCCGAGTTCACGAAGCGGACCCGGTCCATGGCCGGGAAGGCTTCCACGATCATGCGGGCGAGGACCGACTCCGCTTCGGTGGGTGCGCCGAAGGCCATCCCCTGGCGTGCGGCGCGGCAGACCGCCTCCACCACGGCCGGGTGCGCGTGGCCCAGGATGAGGGGGCCCCACGACCCCACGAAATCTATGTACCGGTTGCCGTCCACGTCCCACAGGTAGGGGCCCTCGCCCCGGGCGAGGAAGACCGGCTCGCCCCCCACGGCGCGGAAGGCCCGCACCGGGCTGCTCACGCCGCCTGGCATCCACCGCAGCGCTTCCGCATACAGGTCCCTGGACCGCCTGCGTTCCATCGTTTTCCCCCTAGCAACCACCGGCCGAAAGCCACCGGCAGGCGTCCTTGGCATGGTAGGTCAGGATCCAGTCCGCACCGGCCCGCTTGATGGCCGTGAGGATCTCCAGGACGATGGCCCGCTCGTCCAGCCAGCCCCGCGCTGCCGCAGCCTTGACCATGGCGTACTCCCCGCTCACGTTGTACGCGGCCAGGGGCACGTCAAACCGCCGCCGCGCCTCCCGCAGGACGTCCAGGTACGCCAGGGCCGGCTTGACCATGACCGCGTCGGCCCCCTCCTCCAGGTCCTGGGCGATCTCCCGCATCGCCTCGCGGCGGTTGGCCGGGTCCATCTGGTGGGAACGGCGGTCTCCGAAGGCCGGCGCGGAGCAGGCCGCGTCCCGGAACGGCCCGTAGAAGGCCGAGGCGTACTTGGCGGCATAGGAAAGGATGGGCACGAGAGGGAAACCCTGGGCATCCAGCGCCTGGCGGATGGCTGCCACCCGCCCATCCATCATGTCGCTGGGGGCCACCATGTCGGCCCCAGCCTCCGCCAGGGAGACGGCGGTGCGGGCCAGGAGCTCCAGGGTGGCGTCGTTGTCCACCACACCGTCCCGCACCACGCCGCAGTGGCCGTGGCTCATGTACTCGCACAGGCAGACGTCAGCCACCACCACCATCTCCGGCACCGCCCGCTTGACCGCCCGGATCGCCCGCTGGACGATGCCATCCGGGGCATAGGCCCCCGAGGCGAGTTCGTCCTTGGCCTCGGGGATGCCGAAGAGGATCACCGCCGGAATGCCGAGGCGCGCCGCTTCTTCCACCTCCGCGGGCAAACGGTCCACCGTGAAGCGGAACTGTCCGGGCATGGAGGGGATCTCTTCGGCCTGTCCCCTGCCGGGCATGACGAAGAGAGGGTAGATGAAGTCATCCGGCCCTAGGGCCGTCTCGCGCACCATGCGCCGCAGCGGAGCCGTCATCCGCAAGCGCCTCAGGCGCACCGTGGGAAACCCTGCCATGATGTCCTTCCTCCTCCTCACGCGTGTGTTCGTAGTCAGCACGGGAACGCTGCTCACCCTCTCCCATTCCCCCGCCGCCTGCGGCGGCCGGGGGATGGGAGAGGTACGTCCTCACCTCACCCCTACCCCCGGGGCCCCCCTTCCCCTCTCCGTTCACGGAGAGGGGAAGGGGGTTGGGGGATGGGGAGAGGTCTACCCCCCTCGGAAATGGGCCACCAGCGCGTCTACCAGCCCCTCTTCCGTGTGGACCGGGGCTATCAGGTCCACGTGCAGGCCCCGTTCCCTCGCTGCCTGGGCCGTCACAGGGCCGATGCAGGCCACCAGCGCTCCTCGCAGGACCTCCTCCAGGGACCGGGGGGCCACCAGGGCGGCCAGGTTCGCCACCGTGGAGGAACTGGTGAAGGTGGCGATGTCCACCCCTTCCTCCAGGACGCGCTCCACCACCTCCCGCGGAGGGCCGGCAGGGACGGTCCGATAGGCAACCACTGCTTCCACCTGCGCCCCTCGGGCGCGGAGCCCCTCCGCCAGGTCCGGCGGGGCGATGTCCGAGCGAGGGAGGAGGATGCGCGCTCCACGTACGTCCCCGATCTCCTCCACGATGGCTGCGCTGGTGTGCCGCTGGGGGACGAAGTCGGCCTGGAGGCCCACCTCCAGGAGGGCGGCGGCCGTGGCCGTGCCGATGGCCCCCAGGCGCACCCCGGCGAAGGCCCTGGCGTCCAGGCCCAGGGCTCGCATCCGCTCCCACACCGCTCGGACGGCGTTGGCGCTGGTGAAGAGGATCCAGCGGAACTCCCGCAGCCGGCACAGCGCCGCGTCCAGGGCCTCCGGCGACTCCAGGGGCTGCACGGCGATGGTGGGGAGGACCACCGGTTCCGCGCCCCGAAGGGCGAGTTCCACCGCCAGATGGCCGGCCTGCTCCCGCGCCCGGGTCACCAGCACCCGCTTCCCGAAGAGGGGCAGCCGCTCAAACCAGTTCAGGGCGTCCCGCAGGGCCACCGTCTCCCCCACCACCAGCACGGCTGGCGGCTCCACCCCTGCGGCGCGCTCCACGATGTCGGCCAGGGTCCCCACGGCAGTCCGCTGGGCCGGGGTAGTGCCCTGCTGGATCACCGCAGCGGGCGCCGTGGCCTCCCAGCCGCAGCGCCGCAACTGGGCGACGATGCGCGGGAGGTTCTCCACCCCCATCAGGTAGACCAGCACATCGGCGCGCGGCACTTCGGCCGGGCATGTCCCTTCGTCCGTGCCCCCTTCTTCAGCCTCGCACCGGTGCCCTGTGGCCACGGCGAAGGAACGGGCCATGCCGCGGTGGGTCACCGGGATGCCAGCGTAGGCCGGGACGGCCACCGCGCTTGTGACCCCGGGCACCACCACGAAGGGCACGCCGGCCTCCACCAGGTGCAGGGCCTCCTCACCGCCCCGCCCGAAGACGAAGGGGTCGCCCCCCTTCAGACGGCACACGGTGCGCCCGGCCCGCGCCTTCTCCACCAGGAGCACGTTGATCTCCTCCTGCCGGACCCCACGGCCCCCAGGCACCTTCCCCACGTGGATCTGCTCCGCGTCGGGGCGGGCCAGGGCCAGGAGCGCAGGGCTCACCAGGCGGTCGTAGACCACCACGTCCGCCCTCCGCAGGACCTCCAGGCCTTTCCAGGTGATGAGCCCCGGATCGCCCGGCCCTGCCCCCACCAGGTAAACCGTTCCCACTTCCATCGTCAGACCAACCTTTCCGACCTCACCCATCCCCCCACCGCCCGCGGCGGCCGGGGGATGGGAGAGG
>JBMFPD010000085.1:0-11378 GCA_049969295.1 Anaerolineae bacterium
CGGAAGCGGTGCGCGGCGATGGCCTGGGCCACGGCCTCCACCCGCTCCGGGGGGTGGCCGTGCAGCACCTCCCGCGCCCGGGCCGCGCTCACCTGGGCGTGGCAACGGCCGGTGCGGGCCTCCTCTTCCCGGCCCACGTCGTGGAGGAGCGCGGCGGCGCGCACGATCTCCAGGTCGGCCCCCTCGGCCCGGGCGATGCGCTCCGCCAGGGCCAGCACCCGCAGCACGTGGTCAAAGCCGTGGGCCGGGTCGTTCTCGGTGTAGAGGGCGCGGGCTTCCTCCACGGTGATCACCGCGCTCACCTCCTCCTCCCGAAGGCGAAGCGCACGAAGTCCGAGACGTACTGGGGCAGCCGCCGCCAGGTGTCGGGCTTCAGCGCCCGCTGGAGGACCCGCCGCGGCCGCAGGTAGAAGCGCCGGTAGGCCTCATGCCACTTGCGCTCCACCAGGTCCGGCGGAAGGCCCGGCAGTTCGTAGTGGGCCTTGTCCTCATGGATGCCGAACTCGCTCCAGTTCCGGGAGAAGAGCCGGCCCTCCCGCTGCACGATCTCATAGAGTTCCGTGCCGGGGTAGGGCGTGGCCATCATGAAGTTCCCCAGGTCCGGGTCCAGTTCCAGGGCCAGGCGGATGGTGGCCTCCATCGTCTCTTCCGTCTCCGTGGGCAGGCCGAAGATGAAAAAGCCCATGGTCTGGAGGCCCGCTGCCCGCGCCTGCTGGAAGGCGCGGCGCACGTCCTCCAAGGTCTGCCGCTTCTTGATAAAGTCCAGGACGCGCTGGTCGCCGCTCTCCACGCCGAAGCCGACCCGCTTGCACCCCGCCGCCTTCATCAGGTCAAAGAGTTCCTGGTCGGTGCTGGTGACCCGCATGCCGTGGATGGTGATCCAGGGGACGCGGTTCAGCCCCTCCCGGATGAGGAGCCGGCAGAGGGCCTTGGCCCGGTCCAGGTCCAGGTTCCAGACGTCGTCGGTGACGCCGATCTCCGTGGCCCCCAGGTCCTCCACCAGGTAGCGCCATTCCTCCACCACCCTCTCCGGGGCGCGGGGACGCCAGGTGTTGCCGGTGATGGGCTTGGAGCAGTAGATGCACTGGTAGGGACAGCCGCGGGAGGTCACCAGGGTGTAGGCCCGGGCATGGGGGTCCAGGCCATCGGTCAGGGGCTGGAGGTTGGTGTACCGCTCTATCTTGAAGAGGTGGTAGGCGGGCCAGGGGAGGCGGTCCAGGTCCCGCACCAGGGGGCGCGGCAGGTTGTGGACCACGTTCCCCTCCAGGTCCCGGAAAGAGACGCCCAGGACCTTGCCCCACACGGCCGGGTCAAAGCGGCGCGGGCCGCCGTCCACAGCCCGGCCGGGGTCCTGGACCAGGGCCTGCATCATCTCCACGATGGTCTCTTCGGCCTCGCCCCGCACCACCAGGTCCACCTCTGGGCGGGCCATGGACTCATCGGGCATGAGGGTCAGGTGGGGGCCGCCCAGGACCACTACCGCGCCGGCCTCTTTGGCGGCGCGGGCAGCCTTCCACGCCTCATAAATGAGGGGCGTGGGGCTGGAGATGCCCACCAGGTCGTACCGCTCCCGGGCGAGGATGGCCTCCAGCGGCTCGTCCTCCACCACGGCGTCGTAGAGGTCCACCGGATAGCCGGCCGCCAGCAGTGTCCCGGCCAGGTAGCCGAGGCCCATGTGGATGTGCTTGCGGGAGTTCCACACCCCCGAGGTAGGGCTGACCAGTAGCACACGCGGTTTCTCGGACATACACGCTCCGTTCGTCAGGCCAGATGCTCCTTGATGCGGCGGGCCAGGTCCCGGCTGATGCCGGGCACCGTCGCCAGGTCCTCCTCCGAGGCGGCCCGGATGGCCTCCAGGGAGCCGAACTGCCGCAGGAGGCGCTTGCGCCGCTCCGGACCGATGCCCGGGATCTCGTCCAGGACGGAAGCCAGGGTGCGGCGGGTGCGCAGGTCCCGGTGGTAGGTCACAGCGAAGCGGTGGGCCTCGTCCCGCACCCGCTGGAGGAGGAACAAGGCCTGGGACCCCTCCGGCAGGCGCACCGGCTCCGGCCGCCCGGGGAGGAAGAGTTCTTCCCGCTCCTTGGCCAGGGCCACGGCGTGCACCCGCTCCTGCAGGCCGAACTCCTCCAGGACCTCCAGGGCCACGCCCAATTGGCCCTTGCCGCCGTCCACCAGGATCAGGTCTGGCAGGACCTGCCACTCTTCCTCGTCCCGGCTGCCGGGCTGCGGGACCTCCGGCTCCTCTGCCTCCACCGCCCGGCGGAAGCGGCGCTGGAGGACTTCCCGCATCATGGCGTAGTCGTCGGCCCCTTCCACGGTGCGGATGCGGAAGCGGCGGTAGGCGCTCTTTCGGGGTTTCCCCTGGACGAAGACGACCATGCTTCCCGTGGCCAGGGTCCCCTGGATGTTGGAGATGTCGTAGGCCTCTATGCGGCTGGGCGGGTCTGGCAGGCCCAGCGCCGCCTGGAGTTCGCTCAGGGCCTCGGTGACGCGCCCGTTGAGGGCGGCCCACTCCGCCCGCAGCATCTTGAGGGTCTCCAGGGCGTTTTCCTGGGCCATGCGCACCAGGTCCCTGGCCTTGCCGCGCTGGGGGACCCGCAGTGAGACTTTGCGGCCGCGCCGGCTGCGCAGCCACTCCTCAATGACGAGGGCCTCGTCCACTTGCTCCGGCAGGAGGATCTCCCGCGGGATGTGGGCCGCGCCGCTGTAGAACTGCTTGAGGAAGGCGCTCATGATCTCCTCGTCCGGCTCGCCCTCCGTCCCCTCCAGGAGGAAGTACTCGCGGCCCAGGAGTTTGCCGTTGCGGACGAAGAAGACATGGACGCAGGCCTGCCCGTCGTCCCGGGCGAAGGCGATGACGTCCTGGTCGGCCAGCGCGGCCGAGACGACCTTCTGCCGCTCCGTCACGGCCTGGACGGCGCGGATCTGGTCCCGGTACTGGGCAGCGCGCTCAAACTGGAGGGCCTCTGCGGCCTCCTCCATCTTCCGCTGGAGGTGCTCCAGGACCTTCTCCGTGCGTCCCTCCAGGAAGAGGCAGACCTGGGCGACGATCTCGCGGTACTCCTCCTGGGTGACGGCGCCGATGCAGGGGCCGGCGCAGCGGCGGATGTGGTAGTAGAGGCACGGGCGGCGGTCCTTGCCGGTGATCTCCCGGGTGCAGGTGAGGAAGGGGAAGATCTTGCGCAGCGCGTCCAGGGTCTGGCTGACGGCCTGGGAGGAGGTGTAGGGGCCATAGTAGCGGGCGCCGTCCCGCTCCACGCGGCGCGTCAGGTGGACGCGCGGGTAGGGGTCCTGCCAGTTCACTTTGATGTAGGGGTACTGCTTGTCATCCCGGAAGCGGACGTTGAAGCGGGGGTGGTAGCGCTTGATGAGGTTGGCCTCCAGGATGAGGGCTTCCAGTTCGGAGTCGGTGACGATGACCTCCAGGTCCCGCACCTCGCCCACGAGGCGGCGGACCTTGGGGGTGTGCTGGGCCGAGGCGTGGAAGTAGGAGCGCACGCGGGCGCGCAGATTGACGGCCTTGCCCACGTAGATGACACGGCCGTGCACATCGCGCATGAGGTAGACCCCCGGCCTGGCCGGGAGGGCATCCAGTTTCTCCTTGAGGGCATCTTCCATCATAGCGGGGAGATTGTAGCACAGGCGGGCGGGAGGGGTCAATTGGGGCGGAGGTATGGAAGGGACCAGCAGCGCGCGATTCAGTTACCTGTGCCAGCCACTCGCAAGGTAAACCTTCACCCTTCTTTCTGGAGTTCCCTTAGTTGATCAGTGATGTCCCGAACACCTTCCATCCTCCCAAATATCGTCCCTGATGGGGAGAATCCAAGCATTTACGTGTGATACCCAGAAGACTCGCTGTTTCACTCCTTCTCGCGGGAGAACGGCAGCCTTTTGCGCAAGGAAATTTTCTTCGAAGAGCACGGCTACCAAGAAGTCAAAGTGATTTTCCTCTAATTTCCTAATAGCAAGGTAAATGGAGCCGCCATCTACCACCAGCCCATCCACTTCCTCGTAGCCAAAGCCCTGCCCCCATGTGAATTCCCACAGCACTTCACCTGTGTGCATGTCAAGTCAAGGGCCAGGACGGTCATGTCTGCCTCTGTAAGCCCAGCGGCCGTGTGGGTCAGCCCACCCACATAGACGAAAGGTTCTCCCACAGCCACAACGAACGCTTTCTCCTGAAACTCGCCGCCCCACCTGGTGTGCCAGACCTCTCTGCCGTCAGGAGTGAACTTGTAGATCCACATATCAGTGAACAGTTGTCCAGGGTTCTGCCCAAAAGCCGCCAGGTAGATATCGCCCGATGAGTCCATATCCACGCCCCATGCCTGGTCGGCTCTCTCGCCCCCGCGTAAGAGATACCATAGATCGTCAGCAGGGGCGGCCGTTGCGACAGGTGAGGGCGTAGATGGTTGGGGAGGGACGATTGAAGTCTGCTGACAGGCCAGTGTTCCCGCCGCCAATACGGTCAGGAGCAGGATCCTGCTCTTCCCCATCCAAGATGCCTTTCCATTTGCCTGGTGCATGCCGAGCAGCGGCCTTTCCAGTTTCCTGGCGGACCCGCTCACGGGAATCCATCGCCCGAACCCCCTCCTGGCACACAGCCCCGCCCCCTCACCCGTAGGGCTTCCCCTCGCGGACCCGGCGGTCCAGTTCCGCTTTGATCTCCTCGGCCGTTCTCCCCATCACCCGGTTGACCCGCGCCCCAGAAGCCCGGAGCATCTCCTCCACCTCCAGGGAGACAGGCACCTCCGCATCCGGGCTGCCGATGATGGTGACATGGCGCACGGGAGTGCGCTCCGTGGCCATCATGGCGTGGTCGTGGGAGAAGCCCACGGTGGCACGGAACGTACGGATGTAGTCCCGCATGGCCTCAATCCAGGACCAGGGGACGATGCCCTGGGGCGTCTGGCCCAGGAGGACGTAGTGGTACTCAAAGGGGTAGGTGGGCAGTTGCATGGCGAGGATCCTGGCCTTGTTGCGCGCCCAGCCGGGGCCAGGGCAGGAAGTCTCCCGGACCTCATTGTGCCCCTTGAGGGCCAGGTCCCGGCCGCCCAGGGCCTCCCGGAGCCAGCGCAGGAGTTTGCGCGCGCTCAAGACCTGGGCATCGGTCAGGAGATAGTCTTGGGCCGGGCAGGCCAGTACGCCGATAGAACGCGAGTTCCACTCCCCAGCATGCCAGGTCCGCTCGTCCAGGTCGTTCAGGAAGTAAATGGTCCCGTTCCATGCGATCATGAAGTGGTAGGCGATCTCAGGGAAGGGGGTGTAGGAACTGGGGCCCGTCTGGTACTGGGCAATCTCCAGGGGCGTGTAGTCGCGCACCACATCCGACGCCCAGTGGAAGATGACGGTGTCCACGCCCGCGAGGTCCCGCTTCTCGTAGCGGGCCTCGCCACGGGTGGGGAGCCGTCCCCGCAGGTCCACCACCAGGGATGTCGGGTCCAGAGGGGAGAGTTGGACGGTCGGGGGAGGTTCGTTGGGAGAAGGCCCGGGGACAGGCTTCACCGGCATGGGGGCGGAGGGCTTGGGCATGGCGGTGACGGCCTGGATGAGGCGCTCGTTCCCCCACCAGCGGTTGATGTCGTGCTCCGGGCCACTGTCCCAGATGAAGGGGGTTGCGCCGATGACGTAGTCGTAATCGTAGAGGCGGCTCAGGTAGTAGGACATCTGGTCTGCCAGGGCTGGGCTCTGCCCCTGGAAGCCTCCGCACTCGCTCACGAAGATGGGCATCTGCGGGAAGATGCGGTGGGCGCGCACGAAGCGTCCGCCGAACCATTCCCACTGGTTGGTGAGTTCGTCGGCGTTGTGCCAGTAGCAGTGCACGTCCAGGATGTCGCACTTCTCAATGGCCCGGCGGCAGATTTCAAAGCCGATGGTCCCATCGCCATTGTCGTCCTGGTCCTCGCTGTGGCCTGGGGCGAAGGCAGGCCAGTGGATTTTCATCTCCGGCCGCGCGGCGCGCAGGGCGTCAATCACGCGCTCGTTCCAGGCCGCGATGCGCCCGTACCACTCCTTGCTCCAGAAATACTGGGGCGGGTGGGACGCGGCAAGGCTTGGGGCCTCGTCGGGGAGGTTCTGCTCGTTGGCGAAGGTGAGGTGCCGGGTCAGGTGCTTCACCTCGTCGTAGAGGGCCACACAGTAGGAAGCCCACTGGACCGGGTCCAGCGTCGTCCAATCCGGGGTGTAGACCCGCATGAGCATGACGCCGTCGGGGTAGCGCTCCCGCCAGACCTCCAGCAGGCGGCGCCGCGGCTGGCCGGGCATCTGGACATCCAGGCTCCGCTGCTCGTGGAGGAAGGTGAGGTGGGAGCCGCCCAAAAGGACCATCCGGTGCAAATCCCTGTGCATCTTGTTGGAACAGTGGATGCCGATTTTGTTCATGGGGGACCTCCTCCCCTGCCGATCGCTCTGGGTGCTGCCTCTGAGCCTGTGCGACACAGGGCATTGTACCATGTCGCGGGGGACGGGACAAGCCACCGCCGTAGTTGACAAAACATCTGACTTCCAGTACAATGGAGGCCAGGCGCCTGGGCCCGCGCCTCATGGGGGCTTTTTTGTGTTCGTCCTTGCCCCGCCACTTTGGCCCGAGACCGGGAGAGGATAGAGGAGAATGCTTCCCGCCGACAAGTACCAGACGCTGCAAGAGACTGCTAACTCCAAGGAGGTGCTGAAACCCGAGCAACCCGAAGAAGCAGGACAACCGGGGAACTGGTCCCCTTCCAGCGCAGAAGCCCTGGAAGACCTGGCTGAAGCCGTGGCCGAGGTAGAGGTGCCCGCAGAGCCGTCTGAGGAGGAAGCCCCTCAGGAGATGCCCTCCATGGCCGAACTCCTGGAGAAGGAGTTTGACCTGTGGCAACCTCGGCGAGGTGAGATCCGAAAAGGCATCATTGTCTCCATCGGTCCAGACGGCGCAGTGGTGGACGTGGGGCTCAAGCGCGAGGCCATCGTCCCGGCGTCCGACCTGGACCGCCTGGGCCCCGAGGGGCGGGCAGAACTGCACGAGGGGCAGGAGGTGTACGTTGCGGTCCTCCGGCCCTCGGACCGTGACGGCAACCTGGTCGTTTCCATCTCCAAGGCCCGGGAAGAAGAGGATTGGATCCGGGCGCAGGAAGACCAGAAGAGCGGCCGCCTCTTGGAACTCATGCCCGTGGAGGCCAACCGCGGCGGCCTGGTGGTCCAGTACGGCAAGATCCGGGGCTTCGTCCCGACGTCCCAATTGATGTACTTCCCGCGCCGTTCCTCCCAGGCGCAGAAGGTGGAGCGGCTCCGGCAACTGGTGGAGGCCCAGGAACCCGTCCCCCTCAAGGTCATTGAGGTGGACCGCCGGCGCAAGCGGCTCATCCTCTCGCAGCGGCAAGCTTGGTGGGAATGGAAGGAGCAGCGCAAGCGGGCTCTCCTGGAAAGCCTCCAGATCGGCCAGGAAGTGGAAGGCACGGTGACCAGCCTGCGGGACTTCGGGGCCTTTGTGGACCTGGGCGGTGCCGACGGCCTGATCCACGTTTCCGAACTTTCGTGGCAGCGGGTGGACCATCCCAAGGAGGTCCTGAAGGTAGGGCAGAAGGTCCGGGCCAAGGTGGTGAGCCTGGACCGGGACCGGATGCGCATCGGCCTGAGCCTCAAGCAGATGGAGCCCGAGCCCTGGGAGCGCATCCGCGAACTCTACACCGAGGGGCAGTTGGTGGAGGGCGTCGTCACCCGCGTGGCGGACTTCGGAGCCTTCGTCCGCCTGCCGGAAGGGATTGAGGGCCTCATCCACGTCTCGGAGTTGGCGGACATCGCGCCAGAGCGCCCGCAGGACCTGGTCAGCGAAGGGGACCTTCTCCTTCTCCGAGTCATCCGCATTGAGCCGGAACGCCGCCGCATCGGCCTGAGCCTCCGCCAGGTCACGGAGGAGGAATGGGCCCAGTGGGTTGCCTCCTACGAAGCGGGGGACGCTGAAGAGGACCTGGATTCGGAATAGGTTCTGACCTGGCCAGGGCCATAGAGGCTGCGGCCAGGAGGCTGGGAGCGCGGCAGGGTGCCCTCGTTTTGCCGCGTTTTGACGTCATTGGCCATGTTCGGGAGGTTCTGTTCCGGCGCGGGGATGGAACCTCGCAAGCGCAACGGTGGGCGAGCAGGAATGGTCATGAACGTATCTACTGAGCAGGTGCGATCCAGACTTCTGAAGGAACTGGAAACCATCCAGGCCGAGATCGCGGAACTGGACAGGCGTCTTGAGCACAAGGGGAACTACAGCCTGGGCGTGGGGGATCCCGCTGTCTACGAGTGGGAACTCAACCTGGCGCTCAAGGAGCGCGCCGAACAGAAGAAGCGAGCCGTGGAAGAAGCCCTGGCGCGCATCGCAGCCGGCACCTACGGCATCTGCACCCGGTGCGGTGGCCCCATTGAGCCAGAACGCCTGGAACTCCTGCCCACGACCACCGTCTGCTGCCAGTGTGCCCAGAAGAAACGGTAGCCTCGTAAGGAAGGGACAACGGCGAGCCCGGCAGAAGCCGGGCTCGTTTGCATTTCTCTACCTCGCGGCTTGCGCCCCGCGCTGGCCGTCTGTTCCAGCAGCGGGGCTCTGCCCCCGACAGGTGACCGCGTCTCCTGGCAGGAGCGGCCGGGGACTCGGTTGCACCTTTTGTTGGTGGCTGATGGCCTTGTGGTCCCATGCCGAGAGGTGAACCTCACCCCACCCCCGCTGCCTTCGGCCGCACCCCCCTCCCTCCCCGATGCGGGGAGGGAAGGGGGTGGGGGGATGGGAGAGGTCGGTCTTCCCGCGTCCCCGACTCCCCAACACAAGATGCAACCACAAGGCCGGGACCCCGCCCTTGCTCCCCTGGACCGATGTGGTACAATGCCACCCACGCGGGCCTGGGGAGCCCCCGCGCCGAGGAGGAACAAGATGGGCATTCCATTTCTGGACCTGCAGGCTGAGTACCGGGCGCTCCGGGGGGAACTGGACGCCGCGGTGCACCGCGTGCTGGAGAGCGGGCACTTCGTCCTCGGACCCGAGGTGCAGGCCCTCCAGGAGGAGCTGGCCCGTTTCTGCGGCACCCGCTTCGCCTGGGGCGTGGCTTCGGGGACCGACGCCCTGCGCCTGGCCCTGGCCGCGCTGGAGGTTGGGCCCGGCCACGAGGTGATCACCACCCCCTTCACCTTCGTGGCCACGGCCAACACCATCTCCCGGGCCGGGGCGCGCCCCGTCTTCGTGGACATCCGGCCGGATACCCTCAACCTGGACCCGGCCCACCTGGAAGCGGCCATCACCACGAGGACGCGGGCCATCGTCCCCGTGCACCTCTTCGGCCACCCAGCCGACATGGACCCCATCCTGGAGATCGCGGGGCGGTATGGCATCCCGGTCATAGAGGACGCGGCCCAGGCCATCGGGGCGCGCTACGGCGACCGTGCGGTGGGGTCTATGGGGGCGGTGGGGTGCTTCAGTTTCTACCCCACCAAGAACCTCTCCGCCTACGGCGACGGGGGCCTGGTGGTGACCCAGGACCCCGACCTGGCGGCGGCGCTGGACGTGCTGCGCAACCATGGGCGCCGGCGTGGGTCCCTCTACTTCTACGACCGGGTGGGGTTCAACAGCCGTCTGGACGAACTCCAGGCGGCCATCCTGCGGGTGAAACTGCGGCACCTCCCGGCCTGGACCGAGCGCCGCCGGGCCATCGCTGCCCTGTACCACGAACTCCTGGCGCAGGCCCCGGTCGTCCTGCCGGTGGAGGTGGAGGGGGTCTACCACGTCTACCACCAGTACACCATCCGGGCCCCCCAGCGGGATGCCCTGCAGGAGGCCCTGGCGCGGGAAGGGATCGCCACCATGGTCTACTACCCCCTGCCCCTGCACCTGCAGGCCCTCTACCGGGGGCTGGGCCTGGCGGAAGGCTCCCTGCCCGAGGCCGAGCGGGCGGCGCAGGAGGTTCTCTCCCTGCCCATCTACCCCCAGATGACGGACGAGCAGGTGCTCCAGGTGGCCCAGGCCGTGTGCCGTTTCTACGGGGTGCCGTGTCCGGAGCGTTGATGCCATTGGACAAAATGGGCGTTCTGAGGTAAACTTGCTGGATGAACGCTGGAAACGATGAGTGACGTCGTAAGGAGGAGGCACGTTGCCGAACACGAAATCTGCGGCGAAGGCTCTGCGCCAGTCTGAGAAGCGGCGGCGGCGGAACCAGGCTGTGCGCTCGGCAACCCGGACGTACATCAAGAAGGCCCGCCTGGCCATGGAAGCCAGCAGCCGGGATGAGGCCTGGGAGGCCCTGCGCCGGGCCATCCGCGCCCTGGACAAGGCCGCGCAGAAGGGGGTCATCCACCGCAACAACGCCGCGCGCCGCAAGTCCCGGCTGATGCGTCTGTTCAACAGCAAGTTCCCCCCGGCGGCCGCCGCCTGAACGAGAAAGCGCCCCCGACGCCCCGGTTGGGCTTCGGAGGCAGGGCAGCCTTCTTCTCCACAAACGCATGAAGCGTGTGCTCCTGGGCAGGACAGGGGCACACGCTTCATGTTGCGCGCCAGAAGGTGGGGGCAGGTCCCTGGGCTATCCCGCCCGCCGGATCGCCCGGATGCCGCGGAAGGCCTCCCATACCTCCGCCAGGCTCGTGTTGGAGCGGCCCCGCTCCCGGTTCACGAAGCAGGTGGGGACTTCCCCGAAGGTGCACCCCTTCCGGTAAAGTTGGTAGGCGATCTCGCTGAGGACGATGTAGCCGCGCGTCTGGACCGCGTCCAGGTCCAGGGAGGCCAGGGCCTCCCGGCGGTAGCAGCGGTAGCCGTTGGTGTAATCGCGGATGGGGATGCCGAGACACGCCCGCGCGTAGAGGTTGGCCAGGCGGCTGAAGATGCGGCGCTGCCACGTCCAGTTCACGATGCGGCTCCCCGGCAGGTACCGCGAGGCGATGGCCACGTCCACCTCCCGGGCCTTCTCCACCAGGGCCGGCAGTTCGCCCGGGTCGTGGGAGAGGTCGGCGTCCATCTCCACGATGTGGGTGATGTGGGGGAGAGCCAGGGCCGCCCGGAAGCCAGCGATGCAGGCGGACCCCCTGCCCCCTTTGCCTGTCCGGTGGATCACCCGCACCTGGGGCGCGTCCTCCGCCAGGGCGTCGGCCACAGCCCCGGTGCCGTCGGGGGAGTTGTCGTCCACGATGAAGAGGACCAGGTCCAGGGGGAGGGCGAGGAGCCTGCCCACCAGGAGCGGCAGGTTTTCCCTTTCGTTGTAGGTGGGGATGACGACCGCCACAGCCACAGGGACACTCCAGAAGGTCTATGCCAGGGATACGGTGCTGCGCCACCGAGAAGATCGTCTGGTGCACGGCACGCCTGTGCCGCCGGGACGGGCGCACGGCCGTGTGCCCCTCAACCCCACCCCCTGGGCCCCCTCCCCGCACGCGGGGAGGGG
>JBMFPD010000086.1:0-10148 GCA_049969295.1 Anaerolineae bacterium
CCCTCGCCCAGTACCAGGCCCTCTGCTACCGGACGGTGGACGAAGTGCTGGGCCGTGGGCACCTGCCGCTCCTCGTCGGGGGGACGGGCCTCTACGTGCGGGCCGTGGTGGAAGGCTGGACTGTCCCGCGGGTGCCGCCGGACCCGGCTCGCCGTCAGGACCTCCTGCGCCTCGCCGAGGAGCAGGGGCCGGAGGCCCTTTTCCGACGCCTGCAGGAGGTGGACCCTGAGGCAGCAGCGCGGATTGACCCGCGCAACGTGCGGCGGGTCATCCGGGCCCTGGAGGTGTGCGAGGCCACGGGGCGGCCCTTCAGCGCCTACCAGCGGCGGGACCCACCGCCCTACCACATCCTGATGGTGGGGCTGACCATGCCGCGGGAGGCCCTCTACGCCCGCGTGGATGCCCGCATTGACCGCATGGTCCAGGCGGGCCTGGTGGACGAGGTGCGGGCCCTGCTCGCGGCGGGGTATGCGCCGGACCTGCCGGCCATGACCGGCCTGGGCTACCGGGAGATCGGCCTGTACCTGCGCGGCGAGGTCTCCCTGGAGGAGGCCATCGCGCGTCTGCGCCGCAACACGCGACGCCTCATCCGGCATCAGTACAACTGGTTCCGCCTGGACGACCCCTGCATCCACTGGTACGACGCCCGGGACGAGGACCTAGTGGAAAAGGTCCAGGCGGAGGTCCAGGAGTTCCTGGCCTGCGTCGGCTGGCCCCAACCCGCAACAGACGCCAGAGGAGGGTAGACATGGCGCGACATCCCTGGCTGGACCCCAGCCCTTTCGCCTTTGAAGGAGGCCCTGTGGGCTGCCTGCTCATCCACGGCTTCACGGGGGCTCCCCCTGAGATGCGGCCCATGGGGGAGTACCTGGCTTCCAAGGGGCTCACGGTGCTGGGCGTGCGCCTGGCCGGGCACGGCACCGTGCCAGAGGACCTGCTGGGCGTCCGCTGGCAGGATTGGGCTGCCTCGGTGCGCGAGGGGTGGGAGTGGCTGCGGGGGCGGTGCGGACACGCCTTCGTCGGCGGCCTCTCGCTGGGGGGCCTGCTGGCCCTGGACCTCGCCGCCCAGGAGCCCGTGGACGGCCTCATCCTGCTGGCTCCGGGCCTCATCGCCCGGGACTGGCGGGTGCGCCTCCTGCCGGTGGCGAGGTTCTTCCTCACATGGGACGAGCCCAAACCCGGCCAACAGGGGGCGGACCTGACGGACCCGGAGGCCTGGAACCGCATCTGGTGTTACGAACGGCGGCCAGTGGCGGCTGCCTACGAGGTCCTCAAATTGCAGAGGCGGGTCCGGGGGCTCCTTCCCCGCATCACCTGCCCCACCCTTATCTTCCAGGGGGTGAGGGACCAGGCCGTGGTCCCCCGCGGGGCCCAGGTCATCTACGACACCATCGCCTCGGCGCGGAAGGGACTGGTGTGGCTTGAGCACTCCGGCCACTGCCTGACGGTGGACAGCGAACGGGAAACCGTATGGAAGAGGAGTTGGGAGTTCATCCAGGAGATCGTCCCAGAAGCGAGGGCCTGATGGGAAGGAGGGGGGCTATCCGGCCCGCGGGCGCGTTGCGCCTGCGGACGTGGGTGCCCGTGGTCCTGCTGGGGGTGCTCTTCGTGCTCCAGGTGCTGGAGCCCTGGGAGGTCTACCTCTACTTCCTCCTGGGCCTGGGCGGGCTCCTGGGGGCGTGTTACTACTGGGCGCGGGAGATGGGCCAGAAGGTCTCCCTGCGCCGGGAGATGCCCACCGGGTGGCTCTTCGTCGGCGACACGCTGGAGGAGACCTTCCACCTGACCAACCGCTCGTGGCTGCCGGTCCTGTGGGCTGAAGTGGTGGACCACTCCGACGTGCCCGGCTATTCGGCCAGCGTCGTCCAGGCAGCCGACGGCCACGAGGCCAAGAAGTGGAGGATGCGGGGCACCTGTGTCCGGCGCGGGGCCTTCCGCCTGGGCCCGTGGGAAGTGCACCTGGGCGACCCCTTCGGCCTCTTTGAGGTCACGCTCCGTTACGCGGAGGAGGCCCCTCTGATGGTCTACCCGCCTGTGGTGCGCTTGCCGGCCCTGACCCTTCCCCGGGGCCAGGCTACCGGGCATTCCGGCCTTTTACGGCCCGGGGTGGAGGCCACCACGGATGCAGCCTCGGTGCGGGAGTACCTTCCGGGAGATAGCCTGCGCCGCATCCACTGGCGCAGCGTAGCCCGTCTGGGCCGCTGGGTGGTCCGGGAGTTTGACGTGGAGTCCAGCGGGGACCTCTGGGTGGTGCTGGACCTGGACGCCAGCGTGCAGGCGGGCGAGGGGGAGGAGTCCACACTGGAGTACGGGGTGGTGCTGGCGGCTTCCCTCCTGGCGCTGACGCTGGCGGACCGCCGCGCGGCGGGGCTCGTGGCCTTTGGCCAGGAGGCTGCCTTCCTCATGCCTTCCCTTGCCCCAGAGCAACTGGCCCAGGCCCTCCGCCTCCTGGCGCAGGCCCGGCCGGGACCAGCCCCCCTCTGGCAGGTGCTCCGCCAGATGCAGCCCAACATCCGCCGTGGCACCGCCGTGGCCCTCATCACGCCCTCCACATCCCCTGAGTGGCTGGCGGAGGTGGCCAGGCTGCGGCAGCGGGAGGTGGTAACGACGGCCATCCTTTTGGACGCGGCCTCGTTCCGCAGTTCCCCCTCCGAAGCGGCGTCCGGGGGCCTGCTGGGGCTTCGCCAGGGCCTGGCCATGCTCGGGGTCCCTTCCTTCGTCGTCTCGCGGGGATACCCCTTTGTCCCCTGGCTGCGGCGCAGACGCCGGCGCACGGTCTACCGGGCATTGGCCACCGGCCGGGTCATCCCGGTAGATGTGGTGGAGGAGGTCTAGCGTGCGGGCCCTGCTCCGCTGGCTCTGGGAGCACAGCCCTCCGCCGGGCTGGAGCGCCCTCCTGCTCCTCGTAGGGGCGCTCCTTTGCCCTGCCCTCAGTTTCGCCACGGGTGGGTGGCACCGGGATGGCTGGCTTGTCGTCCCGGCGGTGCTTTCGGGATGCGCTGTGGGGTACCTCCTGGGGGCGCTCCCCCTCCGCGCTGCCCTGGGCTGGGTGGCCCTTGGCCTCGCCGGCGGGGAGGTGACCGTGGTCCTGGCGGCGCGGGCCCTGCCGCACCCCTCGTCCGTCCTGTGGGAGGGCCGCCGCGCCCTTGCCTGGGCCTGGGCCCTCGCCAGGGGCCAGTGGCCCTCGGGTCCCCTGCCAGGGCTCGTGTTCCTCTGGGACGGCTGGGCGAGGGTGGCCGCGCTCCTGAGGGAACTGGCCCAGTGGGCCGGCGACGTCGCCGGCGGACGGACCGTCCTCACCCTGACGCCGTTCCTGGTGCTGAGCCTGTACCTGGCCTGGCTGGTGGGCGCGGCCGGGGGCTGGGGCCTGCGGCGCGGGGGCCATCCCCTTGCGGCCCTGGCGCTAGCGGGGGTGGCGCTGGTGCTCCACGCCCTTTACGCCCCGATGGAGCAGATCCCGTGGCTCCTTTCGTTCCTGGCTGCGGCTTCCCTCCTCGCACTGAGGGCCCATTGGTGGCACCTTCTGCAGGGGTGGCGCACCCGGGGCGTGGACTACCCCGACCAGTTGGGGCTGGAGTTCCACGCCTTCGGCCTCGTCATCGCCGGGGCGGTGGTGCTGGGGGCCGCGCTCCTCGCGCCCACGCTGGACAAGGTCTCGCCCCGACAGGTGGCGGACTTCTTCTGGCGGAGGTTCGGCGAGCCCTTCCTCCAGGCCGACCGCGAGGTGCGGAGGGCCCTTCCGCCTTTGGACCAGGCAGGCGGAGGCATCCCGGTGGCCGCTGGGGGGGCGGGGTCCCTGCCGAGGGAGCACCTCCTGGGAGGAAACCCCGCCCTTGCCCAGGAGTTCGCCTTTGAGGTGGCGCTGGTCCCGCCAGAGGCGAGCCCACCGCCGCTCCTCTGGCGCCAGGTGACCTACGACCTCTACACCGGCCGCGGCTGGGCCCAGAGCGCAGTAGAGGGACGGGAACACCCGGGCGGAGCCCTGGACCTCCCCCTGGAAAGGGGGGCGCGCCGGGAGGTGGTGCAGGTGTTCCGCTGGGGCGGGGCGGGGGAACGCGCACTGGCCTTCCTGAGCGAGCCGGCCTGGCTGGAACCGGCAGCCCGCCTCTACCTGGGCCCTGGGGATACGTTGTGGGCGGCGGTGGCGGAGGCCCGCTCCTACCGGGCCGTCTCCTGGGTGCCCAACGTGGGTGAAGAGGCGTTGCGGCAGGCCCACGGGGAGTATCCCCCGTGGGTGCAACCTTTCCTGCAACTCCCTCCCATGCCTGCAGAGGTGGAACGCCTGGTAAGGGAGGTGACCTCGGGGTTGGAGACGCCTTACGACCGGGCCCGGGCGCTGGAGGGGTTCCTGCGGGGGATGGAGTACTCTCTGGACGTGCTGCCCCCACCGCCCGGTCGGGATGTAGTGGCCTACCTCGTCCTGGACCTCAAGCGGGGGTACTGCGACTATTTCGCCACCGCCATGGCCGTCATGGCGCGCATGGCGGGCATCCCATCGCGCCTGGTGGCCGGGTACGCTGGGGGCGTGTACCGGGACGATTGCGCGTGCTTCTGGGTGAGCGAAGCCCATGCGCATTCCTGGGCGGAACTCTACTTTCCCGGGGTGGGCTGGGTGCCCTTTGAAGCCACACCTGCTTTCCCCCTTCCTGCGCGGGAGGCGGTGGAGGTGGCGGAATCGCCCGTCTCCCTCCCTTCGGCCCCTTTACCCCTGCGCCCGGGGGCCTTCGGCCTGGAGGCAAGCCACGTGGCCTTCTGGGTGGGCGGGGCGTCCTTGCTCTTGCTCGTCGGTGGGGGAATGGCCTGGGGTGTGCAGGAAGTCCGGCTCCGCAGGAGCCCCCCTCGGGAGCAGGCGCAGGTGCTCTACCGGCGGTGGGTCCGCTGGGGGGAGCGGCTGGGAGTTCTCTGGGCACCGCACCTGACGCCGGAGGAGTACGCCCAGCGCCTGGCAGCCTGGGCCAGGCGCACGTTGCCGGCCGCGTGGCAGGGCACAGCGGAGGAGATCCGCAGGGAGGGCGAAGCCTGGGTCCGGACCTACCTGGCCCTCACCTACGGCCCTCCCCGGCCGGAAGAGGTGCAGGGCGAGGAAGCCCGGCGTCTGCGCTGGCTGTGGGGTCGCCTGCAGCGGCTGTTCCTGGCGTGGTGGGTGCGCCGCTGGTTGCGGTAGGGGGCCCGTGCGCTCTATAGGGGGTTCAGTCCTCCCCGCGGATGGTCTCCAGTTGGCGCTGGTACAGCTGACTGTAGAGGCCTCCGCGGGCCAGGAGTTCCTGGTGGTCACCCACCTCGCGGATGCGCCCATCCTCCAGGGCGATGATTTTATCCGCGTCGCGGATGGTGGAGAGGCGGTGGGCGATGACCAGCGCCGTCCGCCCCTGGAGGACCTGCCGCAGGGCTTTCTGGATCAGGTACTCGGCCTCCGCATCTACGGAGGACGTGGCTTCGTCCAGGATGAGGATGCGCGGGTTGGCCAGGATGGCCCGGGCGAGGGCCAGGCGTTGCTTCTGCCCTCCGGAGAGGCGCACGCCCCGCTCGCCGATCTCGGTGTCATACCCCTGGGGCAGGGCCATGATGAAGTCGTGGGCGTAGGCGGCCTTGGCCGCGGCGATCAGTTCCTCCTCAGTGGCATCCTGTTTCCCGCAGAGCAGGTTTTCCCGCACCGTGGTGTTGAAGAGGAACGTCTCCTGGAGGACCACAGCCACGTGCTTGCGCAGGGAAGCGATCTTCACCTTGCGCAGGTCGTGGCCATCCAGGGTGATGCGGCCCTGGATCGGGTCGTAGAAGCGGCAGATGAGGTTGGCGATGCTGGTCTTGCCGGCGCCGCTCGGCCCCACCAGAGCCACGACCTCGCCGGGCCGGATCTCAAAACTCACATCCTGGAGGACTTCCTCGCCGTCGGGCGTATACCGGAACCAGACGTGCTCAAAGGCGATGTGCCCTTGTACGGTTTCCAGTTCCACGGCGTCCGGGGCGTCCTGGATCTCCGGCTTCTGGTCCAGGAGTTCAAAAATCCGCTCCCCGGCGGCGATGGCCTGCTGGATGATGTTGTCAATCTCCGTGAGGCGGTGGATGGGTTCGTACAGGGAGGCCACATAGGCCAGGACCGCGACCAGGGTGCCCACGCTCAGTTCGCCCTGCATGACCATGAGGCCGCCGCCCGCGAGCGCGAGCACGGTGCCGAGGGAGGCGACGAAGCGCATGGCGGGGAAGAAGGTGCTCCAGTAGCGGATGCCCCGCACCCGGGCCCGGTAGTAGGCTTCGCTCTCTTCGGAGAAGCGGCGGAGGGCCTCTTCTTCCCGGCGGAAGGCCTGGATGACGCGGATGCCGGCGATGTTGTCCTGGAGCTTGGCGTTGATGTCGCCCAGGCGGTCCCGCACGCGGCGGTAGACCGGGCGCACACGCTGGTTGAAGAGGCGGAGGGCCACGGTCAGGATGGGGATGGGGAGCAGGGTGAGGAGGGCGATGCGCCATTCCAGGGCGAGGAGGATGCCGGCCGTGCCCAGGAGGCGCAATAGGTCTACAGCAGTGAGGCTGGCGCCGTGGGTGACGAACTGCTCCAGGGCGTTGACGTCGTTGGTGACCCGGGACATGAGTTCCCCGGTGGAGGTGCGCTCAAAGAAGGAGAGGGAAAGGCGCTGCAGGTAGGCGTAGACGCGCACCCGCAGGTCGTAGATGATCCGTTCGCCCAGGGCGTGGCGGATGTAGAGGTCCCCGGCGTTGACCAGGTTGAGGAGGGCATAGACTCCCACTAGCCCCAGGAGGAACTGGCCAAGGCGCGCCAGGTCCCGTGCTCCGAGCACCTCGTCCACGATGGCCCGCTGGAGGAGGGGCGGAGTCAGTTCCAGCACCGTCAGGGCCAGGAGCAGGAAGGCGGTGAGGATCAGTTGCGGCCAGTAGGGAACCAGGACTTTGACCAGGCGTTTCAGGACCCGCATGGACGACCTTTCGCCATCGGCTCTTGGGGGCGCGCCGAGTGCACGCCCATTTCACACCGGGGAATTATAGCACTGTGCGCCCTGGTTCACAAAGTGTCCCTCCGTGAGGGCAGTTCCGGGAGGGGGGCAACAGGGCATGGACCTGCAGCGCGGCCGCGCCTGGCTGGACAAGTCGCCTTCTCTGTGATACTCTTGCTTCGGAGGCGTGTGTGTCTGGAAAAGCAAAGGGGGAGGGAGGTGAGATATGTCTGCAAAGGAATCTCCTAAGCAAGAGCACCAGGTGTATCAACTGAAGATCAGCACAAGAAACCCAGGAACTACAAGGAGTGGTGGGGTGGGAAGTTTGACCCTGAAGCCTTTGATCTCGCAGAGACGAACGTGTGGCTGCAGCAGATAGACTCCATTGAGTGGTGGGATGAGGAAGAAGGGGAATGGTGGTGGGCTGAAGGGGAGGAGGAGTAGTGGAAGGGGCATGAAACTGCTCATCGCGACCCACAACCCCGGAAAAGTGCGGGAACTCCGTGCCCTTCTGGGCGATTTGCCCCTGGAACTCACGTGGCCCGGCGAACTCGGCCTGGACCTTCAGGTGGAGGAATCGGGGGCCAGTTTTGAAGAGAACGCCCGGCTCAAGGCCCTGGCCTATGCCCGGGCAAGCGGCCTCTGGACCCTGGCCGACGATTCCGGCCTGGAGGTGGACGCTCTGGGGGGCGCACCAGGGGTCCATTCGGCGCGCTACGGTGGACCTGGCGCATCCGACGTGGACCGCTACCGCCTGCTCCTGGAGCGGATGGCAGGGGTGCCCGAGGGGCAGCGTCAGGCCCGCTTCCGCTGTGTGGTGGCTCTGGCAAGCCCACAGGGTCAGGTCTGGACCGCGGAGGGGAGGGTGGAGGGTGTGGTGGCCCGGGAGCCCCGGGGGGAGAACGGCTTTGGGTACGACCCCGTCTTCTACATGCCAGACCTGGGCTGCACCATGGCCGAACTGCCCCAAGAGCAGAAGAACCGCCTCAGCCACCGGGCACGGGCTGTGGAGGCCATCCGCCCCCTTCTGGAGAGGCTGGCCCGGGAGGGGGAACTCGCCGCAGTCCAGGGCTGACTCGTCCTTATAGAACTCTGACAGCCTTCTGGCACGGCAGACTGTAGACCGTAGGGCACGCCTCCCGGCGTGCCCTCTGCGCCGGGAAGAGCGGTTAGAGCCTTCCCTTTTGTCAAAACGAGACAGCCCTGCGCCGCAGCCGCGCACGCTTGACTTTTGCGCTGGCCCAGAGTATCATTGGGCCATGCCACAGGAACCGAACGCCACGCCGACCCCGACCGAGACGTTGGGCCAACGTCTCCGCAAGGCCCGCGAAGCGAGAAATCTCTCCCTGGATGCCGTGGAAGAGGCCACCCGCATCCGGCGCCAGTACCTGGAAGCCCTGGAAGCCGACCAGTACGATGCCCTGCCTGGGGCCGTCTTCCTGCGGGGCTTCGTGCGGAACTATGCTCTCTTCCTCGGCCTGAACCCGGAGGAGATGCTCGCGCTCCTGCCTGCCCAGCCCACGCCGGTTGCGCCGGAGACGGCTCGCCGCCGGCCTCCTCAAGGGGATTACTCCCTGATGGATGTGCCGCTCCAGCCCGCTCCGTCCTGGTTTAACGTGGACGTGGTGGTGGGCGTCCTGTTGATCGTCGCCCTGGTGGCCTTCATCGGATGGGTGGTCTACCGGCAGTACCTGGGGCCTTACATCCAGGCGCGGCCCGCCCCGACGGCCACGCCCACGGTGACGGAGGCTGTCCCCTCGTCGCCCACGCCCCTCGCCACAGCCCCTGTAGCCGTGGCCACAGAGCAGCCGACAGCAGCGCCCCAGGCCACCTCTTCACCGACGCCCGGGGGGACGCCCACGGTGACTTCCACTCCTTCCGCCACCCCTGTTCCTACCGCGACGCCGACGCCGGTCGCCCCCATTGAGGTCACCCTCATCGCCGAAGGGCGCTCCTGGGTGGAGGTGGTCGCCGATGGCGAGCGGGTGTTCCGCGGCTTCCTGGTCCAGGGGGACGAAAAGACCTTCTACGCGGACGAGCGCCTCCAGGTCCATCTGGGCAACGCAGGGGTGGTGCGGGTGGTGGTCAATGGGGAGGATATGGGCTATCTGGGAGCGGAAGGGGAGGTGGTGCACAAGGAATTCCTCGTTGAGGGCGCGCCCACGTCCACGCCTACCTTCACCCCTGCTCCGACTGCGACCCCGACGCCTGCTCCCCAAACGGAAGCCTCGCCAGAGGCTTCGCCTACAGGCACTCCGACCGGATGAGCGGAGTTCGGAGGAAGGCCCAGGGGCTCCGGCCCGCCTCTCCAGGACCTGCCGCGAGGGGCAGGACCCCGGCCCCCATGCGCATTGCCATCGTCAGCCTCGGCTGCCCCAAGAACACGGTGGACGCTGAGAAGATGGGCGCGCTCCTCCGCCGGGCCGGGCACCGCCTGGTGGACGATCCCTCGCGGGCCGACTGCGTCATCGTCAACACCTGTGGCTTCATCCAGGCGGCGCGGGAGGAATCCCTGGATACCCTGCGGGAACTGGCCGCCTCGGTGAAACCTGGAGGGCTTCTCGTGGCTGCAGGGTGCCTTTCCCAATTGGAAGGGGAGCGCCTCCTGCAGGAAGTGCCCGAACTGGACGGCCTCCTGGGGACCCTCCGTTGGCACGAAGCGCCGCAGTTCCTGGAAGCGTTGCGGAAGGGGAAGGGCCTCGCGTGGCTGGGCGCGCCGGAGGTCTGGGCTGAGGACGAACCAGGGCCCCGGAGCCCCTTGGGGCCCAGTGCCTATGTGAAGATCGCCGATGGGTGCAGCGCTGCGTGTGCCTTCTGCACCATCCCGCGCATCAAAGGACCCTACCGCAGCCGTCCTCCCGAGGCCATCGTGGAGGAGGTGCGCGCCCTGGTGGAGGCGGGGGTCAAGGAGATCGTCCTCATCGCCCAGGACACCACCGCCTACGGTCTGGACCGTGGGGAGCGCGAGGGCCTGCCGGCCCTTCTGGAGCGGCTCCTCCGTGCCGTCCCCGACCTCCGGTGGCTGCGCCTGATGTACGCCTTCCCGGGCCGGGTCTCTGAGAGGCTGATCCACCTGATGGCGACCTACCCCCAGATCCTGCCCTATGTGGATATCCCCCTGCAGCACGCCGACCCAGAGGTCCTGCGCCGGATGCGGCGCCCAGCGGATGTGGACGAGACGCGCGCCCTTCTGGATCGCCT
>JBMFPD010000086.1:10158-11343 GCA_049969295.1 Anaerolineae bacterium
CGCCTCCGGGCGGCCATGCCCCACGTGGCCCTCAGGACCACCTTCATCGTCGGCTACCCCGGCGAGACGGAGGCGGCCTTCCAGAGGCTCCTGGACTTTGTGCGCGAGGAGGAGTTTGACCGCCTGGGGGCCTTCATCTTCTCGCCGGAGCCGGGCACCCCGGCCGCCGCGCTCCCCGACCAGGTGCCGGACGCGGTAAAGGAGGAGCGGTATCAGGTCCTGATGGAGGTGCAGCAGGGCATCTCCCTTCGCAAGAACCGAGCCTTCGTGGGGCGGACGATGGAGGCCCTCCTGGAGGGGGTGGGGGAGGGGCTTACCTTGGGCAGGACCTACCGGGATGCCCCGGAGATTGACGGATGGGTCCTCATCCCTGGGGAGTGGCCTGTGGGGGAGATCGTACCGGTCCGCATCACCTCGGCGCTGGAGTACGACCTCTGGGGGGAGGTGGAAAGGGCTCCCTGAGGGTGCGCCGCCTCACCAGGGGAGGAGCCGCCCCAGGCAACCGGGCCGTTCTTCTTCCTCGCCTTCGGCCCGCTCCAGAGTCTGAAACCGGACCAGGTCTTCCAGCGCGCTGAGGCGCTTCTCCAACTCCTCGCGCCGGGCGGCCTCCACCCGGCGCAGTTCTGCCAGTTCCCGCTCCAGGTGCAGCATCCGTTCCCGCAGGCGGGCATTCTCTTCCTTCAGGTTGAAGTTGTCCTGGATGACCACGCCCAGGAGGTCCCGGTTGGCCTGCTGGCTGCCCAGGAGCATCTGCTGGGCGTCCTTCACGGCGTGGAGCGTGTCGGCAAGGGCCAGAAGCGCGGGCGGAGGCGGTTCTCTGGCTCCTGCGGGGGCAGGGGCCACGGCCAGGGAGCACGGCTCCGACGCGCTCCGCTCCAGGGAGAGGGACGCGAGGCGTCGCTCTACCTGGGCGTAGGTGTATCCCTGCGCGAGGAGCCCCTTCACCATCTCCAGCACCTGGAGGTCGGCCTCGGTATAGCGGCGGTGGAGGCCTTCCTCGCCGCCCCGCGCCTCTGGAGAGAGGAACGGGGCGAAGCGCCGTGACCAGCGCCGCAGGGTGGCTCCTGAAACGCCCAGAGCCTTTGCCGCTTCTCCTGAGTGCCGCACGCGCTCCTGGGGTATCACGGGGCGCCTCCAGCAGGACCGTCCTCGGCGTCCCCCACGATGCGGTACCTGCCCTCAATC
>JBMFPD010000087.1:0-11320 GCA_049969295.1 Anaerolineae bacterium
CGCGAGGTGAACCTCACCCTACCCCCGCCGCCTTCGGCGGCACCCCCTTTCCTCCCCGATGCGGGGAGGAAAGGGGGATGGGGGATGGGAGGGGGCGGTCGTCCTGTGTCCCCAACTCACCAACACAAGATGCAACCGCAACCCGCCAGGGCCTGCCTGACAACTGCGGCCGAATGTGGTAGAATGGAGGTGCAGGCGTCCCCCTGTGCGAGGCGCAGGGAACATTCTCAGGAGGTCAGAGATGACGAGCAGGAGAAAGGTGTTGGGTGTGGCAATGGCGCTGGTCCTGGTGGCCAGTGCCCTGAGCATGGGCGGGAGCGCGTGGGCCGCAGGGAGGTCCAGCGACCTGGCCGCCACCGGCGACAAGGAACTGGTGCTCCTGACGGGCAGTGGGCGCATCCATGTGGAAGATCCCCATGTCGCCTCTGGCAAGCAGAAAGTGCAGTTTGACTCCCCTGACGCTGGCTGGCAACTGGTGCGGGCCGGTGACCTCAACGGGGATGGCGACGAGGAGTTGGTGGCCATCGGTGGGGCGAAGCTGAAGGTCTTTGACCCCGTGGTCCAGCCCGGGAGAGTCGCTTGCAGCCTGGAGAAGAAC
Source organism: Anaerolineae bacterium (assembly GCA_049969295.1). Classification (GTDB taxonomy): domain Bacteria; phylum Chloroflexota; class Anaerolineae; order DTPP01; family DTPP01; genus DAOTYM01. The sequence goes on from JBMFPD010000087.1 coordinate 599, forward strand.
ATCGCCCCCTACCGCTGGGAACTGTTGGCCGTCGGCGACATTGACAAGGACGGCCGGGCCGAGATCATGGCCACGCGCACTGCTGAAGGCAGCAAGTGGCTCCTGGTGGTCTACGAGGGCGACGCCCAGGGGCGGACCTGGACTGAGAGCCTGCGGGTGGATTACAACTACCCGTGGCGGGACATGGCCGTAGGCGACTTCGTCGGCGATGAGCGGGTGGAACTGGCCCTCATCCGGGACTACGGCAACCTGGTGCACATCCTGAACCCGCAGACGGGCGCGCAGGTTGTCTCCGAGGGGTTTGGGAAGGAGTGGACCGGCCTCGCCACGGGCGACTTCAACAACGACGGCAAGGACGAACTGGCCCTCATCCGCGACGTCATCTCGCCAGTTGGCGCGGGGTTCGTCATCCTGCGGGTGCAGGGGGTGGGGCTGCCCTTGCAGTCCATCTACACCGAGATGTTCGGTGCCACCTGGCTCAAAGTTGGTGCAGGGAACCTGGATGGCGCCACCAACGATGAAGTCCTCCTCCTGCGCAACGTCCCCTCTCCCTACAAGGGGCTCATTGCCAGGGACCTGGTGAACCCCCTCGTGACCTTGAACGCGGTGGTGGACACAGGGTGGCAGGACATGGCCAGTGGGGACCTGGACGGCGATGGTGCCGATGACGTGGTCATCCAGAGCACGAGCCTGGTGCGCGCCTACCGGGTGACCCCCAGTTTCACCCTGTACCAGTCCTACAGCGGCTCTTGGGGGGCTGGCCTCACGACGGCCGACCTGGATGGGCCTGGCATCACCCTGAACCCCCGGATGGAGGTCAAGCCGACCAGTCTCACCTTTGAGATGAACTGGGGTGGGCCGAACCCTGCTCCTCAGATGGTCCAGATCCGCAACGCCACCACCACGGACACCTTCCGCTGGACGGCTGCGTCGCGTCAGCCCTGGGTCCAGGTGTCGCCCACGAGCGGCACGGCCGGCCCCACCTGGTCCAATGTCACGGTGTCCGTCAATGGCCTCACGCTCCCCGTGGGGACGCACACGACCCGGGTGACGTTCACTGCGCCGGCCGGTGTGGACAACAGGACGCAGCGAGTGGTGGTCACGGTGAAGGTGAACCGGCCCAAACTGCTGGTGACCCCCAGTTCCCTCACCGTCTCAGCGCCAGTCGGAGGGACGGTCGCCCCGCGCCAACTGACGGTCGGTGTGCTCGGCGGCACGGGGACGCTGCACTGGGTGGCTGGGGTCATCCCGGCAACCTCGTGGCAGTCCATCCTGAAGCAAATGGAGCAGGCGCCGCTGACCGAGGTGGAGGTCTCGCCGGAGGGTGTGCGGACGGACCTGGATGGCCTGATCTTTGAGCAGGAGGCGGTGGACTGGGTGCAGATCGCGCCTGCCGAGGGGGACACGCCGGCCATCGTCATCGTCACCTTTGACACGACGGGGCTGGAGCCTGGGACCTACATGGCCACCATCGTTTTTGACACAGGCCGCGGCCCGGGGGTGGAGAACCGCTTCACCTGGGTGGATGTGACGTTGACCATCACTGCGCCGTGAGGTGCTGTGAGCAGACCGACGTGCGGAGGGCCGCCCCTGCTTCTGGGGGCGGCCCTCGCTGTTCTTCCTGCGGTGTAGGAGGGACGGGAGCGGGACTCTCATTAGGGGAAAATTCTTGGTCTACCAGCTTGGGGGGCTCCCTCCTGACCAATCCGTCCAATAATCTTCGTTCTCTGGGCCTCGCTGCTGCCTTCTGTACCAGGCGAACATGGCCAGCCCCACAATCGCGAGAAACAGGACTCCTCCGATCGCTCCAAAAGCGATGGGCCTCTGTGCAACTGTGTTTTCTACCGATTCCCGGACTGACTCCAGGACGCTTGCCCTGGTCTCTGCCCTCATGGAAAAAGGACCGCTTGGCGGAACTTTCCATGTTGCCGTTCTGTCGTCTACGGAATCGGCATTGTGGGTTCTAATGCGTTCGGGGAGCTGGACATGGAACGTGAGATGGATGCCCTGAAGTTCCTGCACGGTGGCTTCTGGAATTGTGGAGCTGAAGCTGAATTGCACTGGTTTCTGCTTGGCATCGCGGTTCACCCTCAATTCAAACTCAGAAAACAGAGTGGGAATCTCAACTTCCACCCCTATCTCTCGCAGAAAGGCGTTCAGCAGATAGGGTGTTCCTACGAAAGCGTTCAAGTCTTGCGGGCTGTTGAAGTGCAGGAGGAGCGCGTTGTACTGTCGGCCTTCCCGTTCGGTAACCTTGACCTCAGGATTTCTCACTTTCTCAATCTGGTCTGCTTCCTCTCTGAGGTCCTCAATCCACTGCTGGACCAACGGATCCACCAACGGGTGCACAGCCACCTCGCTCATCAGGTAGCAAGTGCCATCATGGTTGAGAGCGATGGTAACATGGACATCAGGTTTCACCGTCGCAGGGAGGTCAGCGCAACCAGCTAGACTTAGAGCCAAGACGATGGTGAGGAACGTGCACCAGGCTTGCCGCCACCGCTTGTCCATGCTGCAACCTCCTTGGAGCTTTTGCCCTTACCCTTTACACCTGCTGCTTACTCTATCCTGCCCAGTTCCCAAAGCCCCCATGCGCTGATGCAGAAGAGAACACCTACAATCCACCGCACGGTGTTGCCTGCTCCGGGGTAGAGGGGATGGCCGAACAGGGACGGGAACAGGCCGAAGGTGAGGAGTCCGAGGCCCAGCATGCCCAGAAGGAAGGCGAAGAACTTCAGGAGCCCTTCTGCCCCAGAGTAACTGGCCATGACGTAGCCTGCCACGCAGAGGAAGAACCCGAGCGCAGAGCGCCAGATGACCTGCCCTGTGGTCTGAGGGAGCAACAAGGGAGAGATGAACAAGGCAAGGGTCAAGAGGCTCAGCCCCACCAAGAAGAGCAGCGTTCCAATGAATTTGCCCATTTTGGACCCCTTTCATTGCACTATACGCCTTCTTGCGCCCGGAGGTTGCGTTTCTGCAAAAAGCTCTTGGTGTGAGTGGCTGACAGGCTTGCTTACCAGCTCTGGAGGCTGCGGCTCTCCCAACTTTCTGGTGGTTGCTCCTTTTGTTCACCCTGCCAGAATTCCAGGATCCCTCCTCCCAACGCGGGCAGCAGGCCTCCAAGGCATACCCAGTACCCTGAGCCCGCTTTGGCACCCCAGACGGACAACGTAACTTCCAGGGGCAGATCCCTGCGGAGCCCCAGGGTGTCCACCGAGGGGAGAAACCACACCAGGAGTATCCATGCACCAAAGGCCAGGACCGCCACAGCTGCTCCCAGCCAGCGAGAAGGTTGTCTCCGGAGAGCGCGCAGGATCCCAGCGCCAAGGGAAAGCCCTGCCAGGAGGACAACTATCCCCCCACTCAGACGCAGAGGCGGAGCTGCCCTGGGCGAAAGGACACCTGCCAACCTTTCAAACCCCGCAAGGGCGCGCAACCTTGCTCTGGCCTCCATTGGTGGATGGGAGCGTATCCCAATCTTTCCGGGAGGATCCGGTCCGCTGACTTCATCGCCATGTTCTCCACCGCCTGCACCAGCGGTTGGGGAAGTGCGGATATGCTTCCTCCCTTGAAGGTGACCCAGTTGAGCACGAACATCCCCAGGGCCATGCACACACGGCCCCCAAGAGCCACAGAAAGGTCTCCAAGCCAAGTGCAGGTGGTGAGGGTCTTGTGTCTTCAGGATGGTCCATGATCGTATTCCCAAGTCCCGAGCGTGTATCCCTCATGCTCGCGCTGAGAGTCCTCGGAGGGAGGATAGGCTGCCACCCATTCGCCGAATCCCAAGGTGACCAGGCCGATCCAGCTGACCCAAGTCCCGATCTCCAGATGCAGCCCGCAGAGGGCGGCCACCAGACGCAAAGGAGAACCTTCTGGAAAACCGAGCGTATCTACGATGGGAATGCAGGGCAGGAGAAAGGCGGACCAGACCAGGGCGAGGGAGCCCAAAGTCCTGCTTGCGCGGGCCTGCCATGTTGGGCTGCGGACGAAGAGCGAACAGGAAGACCACAGGAGCGAGAGGGTCGCCAGGACTGGTGTGAGAAGGATGCAGAAAGCCGCGAGGGGGTGGGAAGCGAACAGCGCTAGGCCTACACCCCACCCGGGGATCCCGAATCCGGTGAGCAGGGACATCCACCTCGCGAGGCTGTGCTCCCCCAGGAGGTCCAAGAAAAGGCTCAGGAGGTTTCCATAGCCCTCTATGGGGAAAGCCGACTCAGCGTCAAGAGCATAGAGGGGGCTCAAGGCCACCCATGGCAGGAACGTGAAGCCGATGAGGACCGCCCCAGCGCCTCCCAGGGCAGCGATCCTCGCTCCGAAGTCCTGGGACCGGGTGGAGCGGATTCTGAGGGAGCTAGCCACTAGCACCAAAGCAATGATCCACAGCAAGCTGTACTGACACATTTGGCTCGCACCGCCCGCTAGAAGAGCACGGATCGTGCCCAGATGTACAGAAGAAGCGCAAGGGTAAGAAGGACAGCTATCCCCAGAAGAAGCAGCCAGTGACGGCCGCTTGCACGGTCCAGAACCTGTTCAACCGGTTTCCTCTTCCGAGGGGTGAAGAGAGCAGGAAAAGCTCGGCGAAACGGGTAAAGCGCCCTAGAGCGCAAATTCCAGTAGCGCAGCTTCCACCGCGGGATTTTGCCTTGGTGCACCATCCGATGGTGGCTTGGGCAGAGGGCGATGAGATTTCCAAGTCGGTTGTCGGAGGGGTTTTCGTTGATGTGATGGATGTCCAACACCTCGGGTGGAAAAGGACAGCGGGGGGCTTGGCAATCGTGGAAAGCCCTGGCGAGAACCTGGCGCTCAACCGCCGAGGGGACGGGGGTCCGCTGCTTGCGTTCCGGAGGGGAGGCCTGTACAGCCCGGCCGTCTGCCCCTTGGAAACGTGCTCCTATGTTGCGGCCTTGGTGTCCCCGTGGGGCACGCGCGCTTTCTCCAGGAACCTTGCGTCTCGTTCTCTCTTCGGTTTTTGTCTTTCGCCTACGCGAACCGTCCATAGAGCCAGGCCCCCAATGCTCCACACGCGGCCTGCACCGCGAGCTCCACCGGTCCGCAGAGAATCCACGAGGCTACGCCCAGGAACCCCACCCCCAGGGTCACGATCCCAAGGATCAACCCGAAGACAAGGTAGAAAAGCGCAGGCAGAATCCAGAGGACGAAGCCTGCAATGGCTCCTATGCGGGGCAGGTCAGAGACCTCGTACCCTGCGTTGAGGGCAAAATACCCTGCGAGCGCCCCATTGGCGAGGTACAGCAGCACCTGGACAGGGTAGCAGAAAACGATGGACGACCCTCCCGTGACGGTGTTGAGGATGGCGATGCCCAGGAGGATCAGCCACAGGAGAACCGCCGAGCGCACGCCTGGATGAAGACCCTGCCAAAAACCGCTCGGGCCCCCTTTCCGCTCCTCCGTGCCGTAGTCGTACCAATCGGCCATCTTGCCCCATCTCCTTGTTGGTTCCAGGGCCCATGTTCATTCGATGTTCATTCGATAAAACAGACGCCTCATCGGGGCTGCAACCCTTCCTCGGTGGCTTGGTACACCCTTTCAAAATGTTCGGTGACGCCATTACGACGCCCTGTGGACAAGGTCTCCACCAGATCCTGGGGGTATCCCTGGCGCTGGAGTTCTCTCTGCACTTTCTGGACAGGGTAGTCCACACGTCGGAATTCTACCGTCTGGCCTTTCACATCCAGGATAGCGTACGAGGCTCTCGGATCGCCATCTCTGGGCTGCCCGACGCTGCCCGGGTTGATCACGTATGCCCCGTTCCTGAGGGAGATCTTCTCCCTGTAACGAACGGGCAAGAGCTCCACCCCGTTGGATGTCCTCTGCGCCAGGAAGACCATGTGGGAATGGCCAATGGCCACCCAACAACTTCTGCTTTCTTGCCCGCCAGTCATCTTCCTGGCGTGTTCCAAGTTCTCCAGCAGGTTGAGGGTGTCGTCTGGGTACAGATAGGATTCCGTGTGGTCCAGGAGGTTTGCGTGGGCGAGGACTAAGTCAACATCCCTGCACCGCCGATAGATTGGCTTGATCCTCTCCTCCATGAGGCCCTTCTTGAGCCAGGCCCAAAGCCTGGGGGCCGTTTGTTCCAGGATTTCTTTGTGTTTCCCGTCCGTGAACCGCATGTTCTCCGTCGGTCTAACTGGAGACCCTGGTCGGAGGAGCCCAGCCGCAAAGACCTCGTGGTTCCCTGCCTTCCACCTTCGCCTTACACACACTTTGAGGAACTGGACGCACTCCACTGGTCGGGGGCCATAGCCCACAACATCCCCGAGAAACCAGATGGCGTCGTAGCATCCTCGGGCATCCTGGAGCACGGCTTGCAGGGCCTCCCGGTTCGCGTGGATGTCCGCAAGCAAGAGGAACCGGGTGGGGCGTTTCACCGTCCCTTGAGGACACCTCTCTTCTGCAGGGAGAGGACCTTCAGGGTCGTGGTTCTCGGGGTCGGTGAAAGGGTCCATGTGAGTTGTGGCCATGCCTCTCTCCCTCACCTCTTAGGTTGCCCCCTGAAGCGGTTGAGGAGTTCTCTGTACTCCTCCAGTGCAGGATGGCAGGAGTCCACCTGGCGGAGGTCGTCCAGAAGGCCCTCCAGCGTCCGACGGTTCTTCTCTTTGCTCAGGGGGACACCTCTGCGCACGAATTTCCTGATTCGCTCCAGCGGTTCCTCAGCCCGGGCAAGACCCTTTTCCACCTTTTCCATTTCCTCGCCTATGCGTTGCCGCAGCCATTTTGTAAAGGAGAAGATCTTTTCCGGCGACCAATCCCCTTTCTCATTCTGTGCGCCATCGCTCAGCACTTCAGGGGGCTGCTTTTCGGCAAGGTGGTCCAGTTTCTCGCAGAGGCGCAGGAGATCTTCCAACTTCTCTTTGGACTTGCTCAAACAGGGCGGCGAGGCCCCAAGCCACTCCTGAACCTGCCTCCAGCATGCCTGAGCACTTTCAAAGAACTGATCAAATTGCTCTTTCCAGGTTCTCCAATCTTCCAGGTTCTGGCGCTTCTGGTTCACCCTTTCCCGAACGGCGTCAATACCCTCCAGGGTATCCCCCTTGTAGGGGTCTGACAGACGGACCTTCCTGGTGGGCAGGGCGAATTCTTCCCCCAAGCCCTTCTTGCCCTGGGTGACTCCTGCGCTGATCTCGCCCAGCAAGCGGGACAATTCCTCAAACTCTTCCCCATTCCACAGGTCCTCAATCTTCCCGATCTTGGGGTTCAGTTCCTTCACGATGTCAGCCAGGTTCTTGATCCTCTTGCGCCATTCCTCTACTTCGTCGGTCTCCTCTCCGCCAAGGGTTTCCAGAAGTTGGTCGAGGAGTTCCTGGAGTTTCGCGTACTCCCAGGTGCCCTGCACCGCCTTCCTCCAGGTCTCTTCTATCTCCTGCAAGATGCCCGCGGCCTTCTCCCACCTCTGTGCCCTGGTTTTCAGGCCTTTCTCGTATTGCGTCAGCAGATCGTTCCACTCCCCTTCACCTGGCACGACCTTCACGGCCTCTCGGACGGCTTCCATCTGGGCCAGAAGCTCCCTGGCCTCCGCCAGAGCGTCCCGCAAAGATCGCGCAGGAGCGAACTCCTTCACCTTCTCGGCCTTCTCGGCCTTCTTGGCCAAGGAGTAAACAGTCGCTTGGAGGCGGTCCTTAAGGGCTCGCAAGCGCTTTTCCACCTCAGGGTCCCTTCCTCCTTGGAGTTTGGAGATCAAGTGCAGGCACAGAGCCTGCCGCGCAACCTGATCTTCCGCGGAGCCCGAGGGACTCAGGCTGACTTCTTGCCAGAGCAAGTCCAGGACCCGGCCTTTCTGTTCTTCTACTTCCTCCTTCAGCAGAGGGGACCTTTGAAGAGCATCCCTGCCCCTCCCTTCCAGGTCCATAAGGAGGTCCACTGCCTCATGTTTCCGCCCCTCCTTATACGTCTGCACAGCCTGGACAAGCATCTTCCACCACGTTCCGGTCCCTTTCTGACCGCTCACGAAGTCCATGGCTTCCGCCTGCTGCAGAGCCCGGTGGAAGTCGCCTGCGGCAAGGGCGTAGCGGATCATGGCTCGGCAGACTTCTGGGTCCTCTCGCAGGAATGGGTACTGTGAAAAATGCTCTTCCAGGATTTCCACGGCCCCCTGGGGGTAGGCAGAAATGGCCGCGCGTTCAGCACGCTTCAGGCAGACTTGCTTGAGGGTCTTGTGCCAGAGCCCTCGCGCTTCCTCGCCACGGTCCTCGCTGGCCGCGTCCAGCGCCTGACGGGCTTCCTTAACCGCCTGTTCCCAGTCCTTTTCCTCCAGGCTTTCCAGAAGCCTTTCGGCCACCTGTCTGTGGTACTCAAACTGGACCCGACGCCACTCCCGGTGCTCAGGGGAGATGATCCGTCGGTCGGCCAGCGGCTTTAGCACCTGATAAGCTTCCCGGAGCAGCCCCTCCTGGCGTGCCCGGCGTGCCTCCTTTTCAGCCTGTTCGCACCAGAGGGCGGTGCCCTGTTTGGCTTCCTCTTCCACTTCCACGTGGGCGCGAAGGGGAGCGGGCAGGCTTTCTTTCCGCACGCCTTCCAGGGCCTCCCACCATTTCTCCCACTGGGGAGGCTCTTTTTCCCGGAGCGCTCTGACCTCCTTCAGCCGGCTCTGGAAGGCTCCCATCTGCTTCAATTCTTCCTGGACTTCCCCTGCCGCTTTCTTCGCCTCCCTGACCAGGGGCAGGTCTTCCTCGGGAAGGTGGCACTCCACCTCCGCGACCTGCTCGTAGAACCGCAGGGCCGTGTCCAACTGCCCTCCTTCCCGTGCCGCGCGTGCATCCTGCATCCGAAGGCGCGCCTGGGCACGGAACCGCAGTGTGGCTGCTTTCTGCGCGTAGGCGCTGGAGCCCCGTAGGGAATCGCAGACCTCTATCACACGGCGGTATTCGCGCTCGTAGAAGAACTGGATGGCCTGGTCGTACCGTTCGTCGTCCCCGACGAGGCTGGTCCATTCCAAACGCAGGGCCTGGACCTCGGGATCTCTCTGCTCCTCCTCGCTCAGCCTGTCCAGGAGCTCCTTTGCCCGCCTGACATTCTGGTCTTTCAGGGCTGCGCGGATGAGGTCCATCTTCTGCTTCAGCGCAGCGTAGGCCTTCTCTTCACGGTCAATCTCCTCAAGGAGCGCACGCGCTTCGTCCCAACGACGTTTGAGGTTCTCGGTCGGCCTGCTCAAGTTAGCACCGCGGCGCAGCGCGCTGTTGCACTCCTCCCTTGCCGATCCGTAGTCCCGCCGATGCATGGCTCCCCGTGCCCGAGAAAGGTCTACCCCCGCGTCCCTGGCCAGGACCTCCGCGAGCCTGACCTCGGCCTGCTCAATCTTTTCGCCGATACCGGGGTAAGAGGGGTACACCTCTCTGGCCTTGACCAGCCTCTCCCAGGCCTGCTCTGGTTTATCTGGCAAGCTTTCGGCCTCAGTCACCCATTGGACTGCTTGATCCTTGCGTTTCTTTTCCTCTCGTGCCCGTGCCAGGGCGTCGTCCACCTGGCGCCTTGCCTCATCGCCGCCTTCCTCCACCTTCCTGAGGAGGTCCTGTGCCTCTTCCAAGCGCTGGATGGCAACCTCTGGGTAGCCCTCTTTCAACGAATCCATGGCGTCCCTGTGCCGGCGACTGGCCCGCCCCAGCAGGTCCTGGTAGTAGGCTTTCCGGGTGCGTTCCAGCGCTGCCACAACATCCATGGGTTCTCCTGTCGTATCGTCATAGATCACTAAGAAGCCTCGGGCAAGAGTGGCGCGGTATTTCTCAATCGCCTCCTCGTACTGGCCAGCCCGTTCGTTGCTCGCCCCCCCTTCGCTTTGGCGGAGGATGTCGTTCCGAAGCTCCTGGAGCTCGTTGAGGGTCTGCTCAAGCTCACGCCGCAACCGAGGGTCGGAGATCTCGCCGCTCTCCTTCAGTCTCTCAGCCTCCTGGATGGCGTTCTCCACTTCACGGACGTCCTTCCGACGGGATTGGATCGGCTGGCGAAGGGCGCGCACCGCCCTCTCCTGCTTCTGGAGCCTCTCCCGCTTCTCCAGCTGCCTCAGGGCTTCCCCTGCGCCGGCGTGGTCCGGTCGCAACCGCAGCACAGCCTCCCAGGCTTTGCGCTGGCGGTCCAGGTTCTGGGGTTCCTCTTTCTCCGCCCTCCGCGCCTCTTCTACAAGGGCCTGTAGCCTTCGCTCCCGCTCCACCAGTGCGTCCTGGAGGCTTTTTTCGGCTCGGCCCTTCAGGTACGGGTCCTTTGTCTCCTCAATGACCATCCCGAAGAGAGCGATGGCCCCCTCGTAGTCCCCTGCCTGCGCCTTGGCCCGCGCATCCTGCAGCGCCTGGTTCAGATCCCTCTCCTGTGGGGCCTCGGGAGGGAGATCCTCTGAAGTGGCGAGGCCTTCGGTAACGGAGACGAGGGCTTCCTGGGCTCCCTCAGCGGGGTCTTTGGCCTGGCTTTCCCCTGTGAGCCCGGGAATTGGGAGGGGCAATTCGCCCTCGGCCGATGGCTCATGCTCGGGCAGCCCTTGTGGCTCCCGTTCCCTGGGTGCCCCTTCCGATAGAAGCGCACGCGCCTTTTCCACCTGTTCCTGAGGCACGGGCGCGCCGTCTTGTTGCTCCAACCAACTCTTCAACGACCAGGCGGCCTGAACCAGTTCGAACATCCGGGCCTGGTCGGCAGATTCCTCCTTGGCCCTCTCAAAGAGCCGGTCAATCAGGTCCTGGATTTCCTCATGGGTATAAGTCATCTCTTGGCCTCCCGAGT
>JBMFPD010000088.1:0-11180 GCA_049969295.1 Anaerolineae bacterium
TTACCGTGCACGACGTGATCCCGCTCCTCTTCCGGGAGTACCGGGGAGGGGCGTGGGGGGAACTGTACCTGCGGCTGGTGATGGCCTCGGCCCGCCGGGCCACGCGGGTGCTCACGGACTCCCGGGCCTCCGCGGAGGATATCGTGGTCCACCTCCGCGTGCCGCGGGAACGGGTGCGGGCCATCCCCCTGGCGGCGGACCTCCGCTGCCGGCCCGTGCGGGACGCGGCAACCCTGGCCAGCGTGCGGGGGCGGTACCGGCTCCCGGAGCGGTTTGCCCTGTACCTGGGGGGCTTTGACCGGCGTAAGAACGTCCTGGGGCTCCTGAGGGCCTTTGCCCGGTGGGTCGCGTTGGAGGGGGCGGGGGAGGATGGGCCCTGGCTGGTGGTGGCCGGGCGCCTCCCGCCGAGGGAGACACCCCTCTTCCCCGACCCGGTGCGCCTCGCGGGCGACCTGGGCCTGGGCGAGAAGGTCCTCTTCCCGGGCTGGGTGGACGATGGCGACAAGCCTGCCCTGTACACTTTGGCGGAGTTCTTCGTCTTCCCCTCGTGGTACGAGGGGTTCGGGTTGCCGGTGCTGGAGGCCATGGCCTGCGGCACCCCGGTGATCGCCTCCCGGCGGGCTTCCTTGCCGGAGATCGTCGGCGACGCGGGCCTCCTGGTGGACCCGGAGGACGAGGGAGAACTCGCCTCAGCCATGGCCCACCTGTGGCATTCGGCGGAGGCACGGCAGGCGTGGGCGGAAAGGGCTCTGGAGCGGGCGTCCCGCTTCCGCTGGGAGGAGGCCGCGGTCCAGACCCTCGCCTGCCTGCGGGAGGCGGCGGCCCTCTCCTCATCCCCCCAGGCAAGGGGGCAGGGGGGAGGTCTGGATAGGCGACCTCTCCTAGCCCTCTTCCTTCCCCGGTGCGGGGAGGGAAGAGGGAGCCGCCGCAGGCGGCGGGGGTAGGGAGAGGTGAGAGGATCCCTCCAGGACCGCGTCTGGGGAAGGAGGTGCGCCATGAACGCGGGCATGGACCTGAACAACGACGAGGGCGGGCGAGGGTGGCGGCGGTATGCTCTGCTCCTGGCGTGGGCCCTGGCCTTCGTCCTGGTGGATGCGTTCCTCTGGTTCCGGGTGCACTGGGCTGCGGGGCTGGCCTTCGCCCTCGTCGCGCCTCTAGCGCTCCCCTTCCTCCTCCCCCGCAGGGCCATGCGCTTGCTCGTCGTCCTGTACCTGGTCTGGGCGGTGGCCTGGCTCAGCGGGACCTACTTCCAGGGCCTCCTCGCGGAGAACGCCGGCCGGCTCTCGGCCTGGAACCGGGTCCTGGCCTGGCTCCTGGGGTCCTACGAGATGCAGGTGGTGTGCGCGGCGGTGGCCGGCCTCCTCCTCGGGCTGGTGGTGGTGGGTAGCCCCCTCTTCCTCCTGGCCTGGGTCGCGGCGGAGGGCGTCCTGGCCCTGAACGAACTCCTGGACGTGAGCCGTGGCGAGGCCATCCGGCTCGTCCTCATGGCCCTCCTCAACCTGGGGCCGCCCTGGCTGGTGATAGACGAAGGCAAAGAAATAGAGAGCAAGCCCAAGGGCCTGCTGACCAGACTGGGCGGGCCGGGCCTGGTGGTAGTCCAGGAGGGGAACGCGGCCATCTTCCAGAAAGGGGGCCGCATCACGAAGGTGGTGGGGCCGGGGAGGGATTGGATCGCCTTCCTGGAGCGCACCCGCTGCGTGCTGGACCTGCGCCCCCAGTGGGAAAACCGCCTCCTGGAGAACGTCCGCACCCGCGACCACGTCCCCCTGACGGTGAAACTAGGGATCGGCTTCCGCATTGAGCCGAAGGAGGAGACAGACAGCCGGGAGGGTTCCCACGACCCGTCTTCGGACCCCGTCCTGGGCCAGGTCTACCAGGTCTACGAAAGCACGGTGCGCAAGGCGGCGTTCCACCCCAGCGGCGACTGGCGGCTGACGACCGTGGGGATGGTGGAGAACGCCCTCCGCGATGTGGTGGCCACCTACGACTTTGACCAACTCTTCCGCCACGAGCCCGGCCGTCCGGGGGGCGGCGGTTTTGACCCGAACAAGCGCATCATCAGGGAAATTGAGGACAAAGTGCTGAGGAAGGTCCGGCCGATCGCGGCGGAACAGTTCGGCGTCTCCATCACTGCAGTGGACGTGAGCGAGGTCCGCGTCCCCGATGCGGTGCAGGAGCGCCTCCTGGAGTGGTGGGGGGTGCGGTGGTACAGGGTCACGGAGATCGTCCGCGCTGAGGCGGAAAAGGAAGCGTTGCAACTGAAAGGGCAAGGCCAGGCAGCGGCCCTTGAGGCGGTGGAAGAGAAGCGGCATCAGGCTGTCGCTGCTACCATAAAGGCTCTGGAGAGGCTTGTGTCAGGCGTCGCCTGGCGCGACGTGGCCCTGGCCCAGCGGCTGGCCTCAGTGATAGAGCGCCTCATCGGACGCATGGTGACGGAGGACGTTCTGACCCTCCGGATGCTGGAGGCCCTGGAGAAACTCTCCGAGGGCAAAGGCGAGGTCACTGTTTTCCTGGGCGGCGAGGGGATGCCCTTCCTCTCCCCTCCGGAGGGGCAGGGACGGGAGCCTGAGTGATGTGGGGGAGTGCCTATGGCAACGGCGGATAGAGGCAGCGGACAGCCCACGGTCCTGGTGATCGGGGCGGCGAACCTGGACATCAAAGGGCGGGCTTCCCAGGCCCTGATGCCCGGGACCTCCGCCCCGGGCGAAATCCGCAACAGCGTGGGCGGCGTGGCCCGCAACGTGGCGGAAAACCTGGCCCGCCTGGGGGTGCACGCGGTGCTCCTGTCCGCCGTGGGGGACGATGGCCCTGGCCGCCGCCTCCTGGCCCAGGCTGAAGAGTGCGGCATAGACGTGAGCCAGGTCCTCGTCCGCTCGGACCACCACACCGCGGCCTACCTCACCGTGCTGGACGAGGCCGGCAAGCCCTTCGTCTCCGTGGACGACATGGCCATCATGGAGGCCATCACTCCCGCCTATATCTACACCAACCGCCGGTACTTCCGGGAGGCGGACATGGTGGTGCTGGACGCGAACGTGCCGCCCAGGGCCATGGAGACCATCTTCAAGTTGGCAGAGCGGTACGGGGTTCCGGTCTGCGCCGACCCCACTTCGGCGGTGCTGGCGGAGCGCCTGCGCCCCTTCCTGTCCCGCCTGTACATGGTGACCCCCAATGTGCCCGAGGCGGAAGTCCTCTCCGGAGTCCGCATCACCCACCGCGAGAGCGCCATCCGCGCGGCGCGGAAACTGGTGAGCAAAGGGGTGCGCATCGCCATCATCACCCGGGCCGAGCGGGGGGTCTGCTACGCCAGCCCTGAGGGGAGCGGCCATGTGCCCGCGCTCCAGACGGACATCGTGGACCTGACTGGCGCGGGCGACGCCCTGACCGCGGTGGTTGTGTTCGGCCTCCTCAACGGCTTCTCGTTGGACGAGGCGGTGCGGCTGGGGGTCTCAGCGGCCACCCTCACCCTCCGCTCGCGGGAAACCGTCTCCCCAGAACTGAGCCTGGAGCGCCTCTATGACCAACTCGTCATCTGAATTCCCCGGGATGGCCGTGAGCCCGAAGGTTGCCGCGGCCCTGGCGGCCGGCCAGCCCGTCGTGGCCCTGGAGACGGCCCTCGTCACCCACGGCCTGCCCCGCCCCCAGAACTACCTGGTGGCGCGGCGCATGGAAGCCGTGGTGGAAGAGGAGGGCGCAGTGCCGGCCACGGTAGCCGTGCTGAGAGGGCAGCCGCACGTGGGCCTCTCCGAAACCGACTTGGGGCACCTGGCCGAGACGGACGGGGCGGCCAAGGCCAGCTTGCGGGACCTCCCGGCGCTGGCCCTCCGCGGCAGGGACGGCGGGACCACGGTGGCGGCCACGGCGTGGCTCGCAGCGCGGGCCGGGGTCCGTGTCTTCGCCACGGGCGGCATCGGGGGCGTGCACCGGGGCGCGCCGTGGGACGTCTCGGCCGACTTGCCAGTCCTGGCCTCTACGCCCATGGTGGTCGTCTGCGCCGGGGCGAAATCCATCTTGGATCTCCCCCGCACCTGGGAGTGGCTGGAGACCCACGGGGTGCCGGTGGTGGGCTACGGCACCGACGAACTCCCCGCCTTCTACTGCCGCACAAGCGGCCTGCCGGTGACGGTGCGGGCCGATACGCCGGAGGAGGTGGCGGACCTGGCCCGCTGGCAGTGGGGCATGGGCCTGGAGAAGGCGGTCCTGGTGGGCGTGCCGGTGCCGGAGGAAGTGGCCCTCCCCCAGGACCGGGTGGAAACGGCCCTTGCTCAAGCCCTGGCCGATGCCGAGGCCTCCGGCATCTGGGGCAAGGCCCTCACCCCCTTCCTCCTGGCGCGCCTTGCCAAACTCACCGAGGGCGCGAGCCTGCAGGCCAACGAAGCCCTCCTCCTCCAGAACGCGCGGGTGGCCGCTCAGATCGCGCGGCACCTGGCCAGGCCCATGTAGTGGGAGTGCCTATGCCCTCCATCCCCCCTCAGGACCCAGCAGCCCTGGACGATGCGCTGGCCAGGGCCTGGCGCATCCGCCAGGCGAACTTCCCGTCGGTCCTCTATGCCAGTTACCCCCTGGACACTGCCGTCATCAGCCTCACGGGGACCTGGTGCGCGCTGGACTGCGCCCACTGTGGCCGCCACTACCTGGAGCACATGGTCCCGGTGAAGGAGGCCCCGGTGCGGGTCCAGGGGGCCACGAGTTGCCTCATCTCCGGCGGCTGCGACCCCCGTGGGCGCGTTCCCGTGGTGGGGCGGCACCTGGAGGTCCTGCGGGAGGTGCGGTCGGGCCGCCGCATGAACTGGCACGTGGGCCTCATCGGGGAGGAGGAGGCCGAGGCCATCGCCCCCCTGGTGGATGTGGTTTCCTTTGACTTTGTAGGTGACGATGCCACCATTCGGGAGGTCTACGGCCTGGAGGCCACGGTGGAGGATTACCGCCGCACGTACGAGGTGCTCAGACGGCGCTTCCGGGTCGTTCCCCACGTGACGATAGGCCTGCGGGGCGGGAAGTTGGGCCACGAGGGGCCGGCCCTGGAGATGCTGGCAGAGATGGGCGCGGAGGAACTGGTCCTCCTCGTCCTCATCCCGACGCCGGGGACCCGCTACGCCGCCTGCCAGCCCCCCTCGCCGGACGAGGTGGCGGGCGTTTTCGTGCGGGCACGGGAGCTCCTGCCGCGCGCCTGGGTGGCCCTTGGATGCATGCGGCCCCACGGCGCGTACCGGGACGCCGTGGACCTCCTCGCGGTGCAGGCCGGGCTGAACGGCATCGTCAGCCCCAGCCGCCCGGCTCTGGAAGAGGCGGAGCGGCGCGGCCTCCAGGTGGTGCGCACGAGGGAGTGCTGCGTCCTCCCTCCGTAGGAGCCGTGGGCTATTCCAAACGCTGTCCACGATGCGCGCAGGTGGGGCGCGGTGCTGCTATGGACTCGGTTGCACCTTTTGTTGGCATCTGATCCCTGCAACGGAGCATGAGGGAGCCCTACTCTTCAGGTCCTTCCGCCGGGGCGGCCTCCGCGCCCTCTCCTGGCGGGGAGGTTTCCCCAGCCCCCTTGCGGGGCAGCACGGAGTGCCGCAGGAGGATGCCCGCCCCGGCGAGGAGGGCCAGCGCCGCCGGCAGCACCTGCTCAAGAGGGATGCCCTGGCCGACGATCCACTGGTCCAGGCGCAGGGTCTGCACCCAGGTCCTCCCGACACAGTAGAAGACGACGTAAAGCAGGAACACATCCCCTTCCAGGAGCCAGTGGGCGTAGCGGCGGGCGATCCACAGGAGGAGCAGGCACATGGCCAGGTTCCAGAGGGATTCGTAGAGGAAGGTGGGGTGGAAGCGCTCAAACTGCTCGTAGCCGGGCAGGCGGTGCGCCGGGTCTATGTAGATGGCCCAGGGGAGGTCGGTGGGCTTGCCGTAGAGTTCCTGGTTGAAGAAGTTCCCCCACCGTCCGATGGCCTGGGCCAGGAGCACGCCGGGCGCGGCGATGTCCAGCCAGCGCACGAAGCGCAACTTGGCCCAGTAGGAGTAGATGGCGAGGGCTACGATGCCTCCTGTAATGGCGCCGAAGATGCCCAGCCCCTGGAACCCTCCCTTCCAGAAAGCGATGATGTCTATGGGGTGCTCCCGGTAGTAGGCCCAGCCGATGCCGGTGAGGGAGGAACTGGAGAAGACGTGGTACAGCCGCGCCCCGAGGATGCCCAGGATGAGGCAGAGGCTGAGGGCGTTCCAGACGTGGTCGGGGTCCTCGCCACGGCGGCGGGCTTCCACCGTGGAGAGCCATGCTGCCGCCAAAACCCCTGTGACGACCAGGACGCCGTACCAGCGGACGGCCAGCGGGCCAATGCGGAAGATGACCGGGTCCATACGCGCCTCCAGGCTGGGATTGGGAAAGGCAGGCACATTATACCACAGGTGGCCGTGGGAGGCGAACGGAAGGTGGGTGCGACAGCAGGGCTGTCTCGTTTTTAGGAAGGCTGTAACCGCTCTTCCCGGCGCTATGGTCTGCCGCGCCAGAAGGCTGTCAGACTATAAGAATGAGTCAACCCTGCCCACCACGGTACCCTAGTTGACGCGGGGGCGTTTCGCAGGTATAATCCCTCCACGAAGGCGGCCTTCACCGGGAGGGGAACGGAATCCAGCATGGGAAATCCTCAGGAGCGCTTACGAGTCTTCCTCATTGACCTGGACGATACGGTCTACCCCAGCGATTGTGGCCTCATGAAGGAAGTCGGCCGCCTGATCCTCCGCTACATGGTGGAGCGCATGGGCATCCCCCCAGAGGAGGCCGCAGCCCTGCGGCGGCAGTACTACCTCCAGTACGGCACCACCCTGCGGGGCCTGCAGGAGCACCACCAGGTGGACACGGAGGACTACCTGGACTTCGTCCACCAGATCCCCCTGGAGCGCTACCTGCGCCCCGACCCCGAACTGGATGCTGCGCTCGCAGCTATCCCCCAGGAGAAGGTCATCTTCACCAACGCCACTGCCGAGCACGCCTGGAGGGTGCTGGAGTTGGTGGGCATCCGCCACCACTTCCGGCGGGTGGTGGACCTGCGCGCCCTCAGGTACGCGAACAAGCCGGACCCCCGCGCCTACCAGCGCGCTCTCGCCCTCCTGGAGGCGCCGGCCGAAGCGTGCGCCCTGGTGGAAGATAGCGTCCGCAACCTGCAGCCAGCCAAGGCGCTGGGCATGTTCACCGTCCTGGTGGGGCAGGACGGCGCGGATGAGGAAGGGGTGGACCTGGCCATCCCCAGGCTGGCGGATTTGCCCGCAGTCCTGCGCACTCTGGACAGGGGCGGGTTGGTCAGACGATGAGGAGCACAGGGGGCGGGGACGAGGAAGTTTCCGCCCGAGAGAGCAAACAAGGAGGTTTGTGCGATGCTGGAACCATTGCTGGCTCAGACCTGGAAGTACGACGGCCAGGTCACCACGGACTGGGATCGGGTCTTCGCCCGCCGCACCAAGCGGATGAAGAGTTCGGCCATCCGGGAACTTCTCAAGCTGACCTTGCAGCCGGACGTCATCTCCTTCGCCGGGGGCATGCCGGCCCCGGAACTGTTCCCGGTGCGGGAGTTCCGCGAGGCCTGCGCCTACATCCTGGAGACCCAGCCCCACGTCGCCCTCCAGTACGGCCCCACAGAGGGGTACCCTCGCCTGAAGGAACTCCTGGCCGAGAAGATGCAGAAGTACGGCGTCCCTGCGGAGCCGGCCAACGTCCTCCTCACCAACGGCTCCCAGCAGGCGCTGGACATGATCGGCCGGGTCTTCCTCCAGAACGGGGATGTGGTCATCACCTCGGAGCCGACCTACCTGGGGGCCATCCAGGCCTGGAACCCCTACGGGCCGCGCTACGTGACCGTGCCCATGGACGAGCATGGGATGATCACCGAGAAACTGGAGGAGGCCCTGCGGAAGAACCCCAAGGCCAAGTTCATCTACGTCCTCCCCAACTTTCACAACCCCGCCGGGATCACCGAGAGCCTGGAACGCCGCCAGAGCATCGTGGAACTGGCGGTGCGGTACGGGGTCTTCATCGTGGAGGATGACCCCTACGGCGAACTGCGCTTTGAGGGGGAGGACATCACGCCTCTGGTGGTCATGCACAAGGAGAACACCTTCTACCTGAGCACCTTCTCCAAGACCCTGGCGCCGGGCATCCGGCTGGGGTGGCTGGTGGCCCCCGAGGCGATCATGGTCAAGTTCATCCAGGCCAAACAGGGGATGGACCTGCACACGAGCACCTTCGTGCAGATGATCGCTGCCGACATCATGGAGCGGGGCATCCTGCGGCAGCACGTGAAGAGGATCCGCCAGGCCTACCGGGAGCGGCGGGACGCGATGCTCAGAGCGCTGGAGGCCTATTTCCCGGAGGGCGTCACGTGGACGCGCCCCCAGGGAGGGCTCTTCCTATGGGTGCAGATGCCGGAGCAGGTGGATGCCGACGAACTGCTCAAGGCGGCCATTGAGGAGCGGGTTGCCTTCGTACCCGGACACGCCTTCTACCCCGACGGCCGGGGGCGCAACACCATGCGCCTGAATTTCTCCAACGCCCAGCCGGACCGTATAGAAGAGGGCATCCGGCGCCTGGGAAGGGCTCTCCGCCGCATGTTGGAGTGAGAAGACCTCTCCCATCCCTCCGTCCCCCTTCCCTCCCCGCATCGGGGAGGGAAGGGGGTGCCGCTGCAGGCGGCGGGGGCAGGGAGAGGGTGGGGTGAGGTCCCAGCAGGGGGATCGCCGGCGGAGGAGACGCCTTTCAGGGGGCGGTTTTCAGCCGCTTGGGTGGGGGAGGGGGGCTGCACCGTCGCATACCTATCGCATGCGGAGGAGGAAGTGCCCGCGCCGCGCATCGTGGAGGCCAGGCTGCGCGTCCGCTACGCCGAGACGGACGCGCAGGGCGTGGTCTACTACGCCAACTACTTCGTCTGGTTTGAGGTGGCCCGGGTCCAGTACCTCCGGGCCTGCGGGGAGGACTACCGGGCCTGGGAAGACCAGGGCCTGGGGATCAGCATTGTGGAGGCAGCCTGCCGCTACCTCGCCCCGGCCCGCTTTGACGACCCCCTGGTGGTCCGGGCCTGGGTGAGCCACGTGGGGAACTCCAGTTTCCGGTTTGAGTACCAGGTCCTCCACGAGGAGCGGGGGGATCTCCTGGCCGAGGGGCACACGGTACAGGTCTTCGTGGACCTGAGGGCCGGAAGGCCGGTCCCCATCCCGCCCCGGTTGCGTCAGGTTCTCACTGCGGAGGAGGGCGGGGATGCTTGAGGAGCGCCGCTGGGGAGAGGTGGTCGGGTTCCGCATGGCCCGGTCGTGGATGGGGCGGGGGGTCTACTTCACCGCCGCCTACCTGGTGGATGGCCTCCTCATTGACTCCGGCTGTGCCTACACCGCGGCGGAACTGGACCGAGCCCTCGGAGACCGGCCCGTCGTCCAGGTGGTCAACACCCACCGCCACGAGGACCACATCGGCGGGAACGGCCTCCTGCAGCGGCGGCGCGGCGTGCCGGTCCTGGCCCCGGCCGGAGCCCTTCCCTATGTGCAGGACCCCCGCCGCCTGCGCCTGCACCTGTACCGTCGCCTCTTCTGGGGCTGGCCGGAGCCCGCGGAGGCCCAACCCCTGGGCGATGAGGTCTGCACGGACCGCCACGGCTTCGTCGTCGTGGGGACACCGGGCCACACGCCAGAGCACGTGGTCTTCTACGAGCCCCGCGAGGGGTGGCTCTTCTCCGGGGATGCCTTCGTCGGGGGGAGGGACCGGGCCCTCATGAGCGGCTCCGACATCCACGCCATCATCGCCTCCCTCAAGCGCATCCTGGAACTGGACCCCCGGTGGCTCTTCCCCGGGAGCGGGAAACCGCGGGAGCGCCCGGCAGAGGAGATCCACGAGAAGGTCCGGTACCTGGAGGACCTGCGCGACCGGGTCCGCGAACTCCACGCGCAGGGGCTCTCGCCTCGGGCCATCCGCCAGCGGGTGCTGGGGCGCGAGAGTTCCCTCGCGTGGCTGACTTTCGGCCACATGTCGGGCCTCAACCTGGTGCGCAGTTGCCTGCGGGACGCGGGCGAGCGCGGGGGTTGAGGGGGACGCAGAGCCAAGAAGGAGGGAGATCATGGCCAAGAAGCCGCTGGGTGGGCTCATCCTGCACGGGTTCACGTCCAGCCTGGACTGCGTGAGTGCCCTCGTGCCGGTGATGGAACGGCACGGCCTGCCCTACCGCATGCCCGTGCTGCGGGGCCACGGCACGAAGTGGCAGGACCTGCAGGGGGTGCGCTGGCCCGACTGGTACGCGGATGCGGAGGCCGCGCTCCAGGACCTGCTGACGGAAGCGGAACGGGCGGTCGTGGCAGGGCTCTCCATGGGGGGCCTGGTGGCCCTGCAACTGGCGATGGAGCATCCCCAGGACGTGGCGGGGATCGCCCTCATCGCCGCAGCATTGCGCATCAACAACCCCCTGGCCCCTGGCGGCCCTCTGAGTTTCCTGCGGCCAGTGGTGGCGCGCCTGGTCCGCTCGTGGCCCATGGCGCCGAACTACGCCGACAAGGAACTGGAGAAGTACGACACCAACTACCCCCGCGCCCCTATAGATGCCATCAATTCGCTCCTGGAGTACGGCCCGTACATTGAGGCGCGCCTGGGGGAGGTGCGGGTGCCCACCCTCATCCTCCAGTCCACCAGGGACCCCACCGTGAAGCCCGAGAGCGCGCAGGTCATCTACGACCGCATCGCCTCGGAGGACAAGGAGCTGGTCTGGTTCCACCGCACGCACCACGAAATGCTGCGCGACGTGGAGCGGGAGGATGTGGCGGCGGCGGTGGAACGGTTCGTCGTCCGCCTGGCAGGAGGCGCGCAGTAGATGCTCCACGGCGGCCTGGACCTCCTGGAGCGGCTGGAGGAGGACCCCTTTGCCCCCTGGCGCGGGCGGGAGGGCGCCCCTCCAGCCGTGGGGACCATCTGCCCCTGCGTCCCGGCTGAACTCATTCACGGGGCAGGGTTTGCCCCGGTCCTGGTGCCACCGAGGGTCTCCAGCGCGCCCCTGGCCGACGCCCACCTGCCCGCCGCGTGCTGCGCCCTGGCGCGGGGCGCGCTGGAGGTGGCCCTGCGGGGGGACCTGGGCTTTCTCCAGGGGATGGTCCTGCACCGCACCTGCGACGCCATGACCTTCCTAGGGGACCTCTGGCCCCACGCCGTAGGGCGAGGGTTCGCCGACGTCCTG
>JBMFPD010000089.1:0-11161 GCA_049969295.1 Anaerolineae bacterium
CTCCAGGCGACGGGGGTCCAGGTTGGTATCGTTGCCAGGCGTGGAACTGGTGGTCAGGGTGTAGCGCAGGGCGTCGGTGCCGTAGCGCGGGATGATCTTGAGGGGGTCGTAGGCGTCGGTGCCCATGGACTTGGAGATCTTCCGCCCGTGTTCGTCCCGGATGATGCCGTGCAGGTAGACAGTGTGGAACGGCTCCACGCCGGTGAACTCTATCCCCATCATGATCATGCGGGCCACCCAGAAGAAGAGGATGTCGTAGCCTGTCTCCAGGACCGAGGTGGGGTAGAAGTAGGCCAGGTCCTCCGTCTCGTCGGGCCATCCCAGCGTGGAGAACGGCCACAGGCCGGACGAGAACCAGGTGTCCAGCACGTCCTCGTCCTGGTGGATGCGGGTGCTCCCGCAGTGGGCGCATGCCGTGGGGTCCACCGTGTCGCAGGTCTCGCCACCGCAGTCGTCGCAGTACCAGACCGGGATGCGGTGTCCCCACCACAGTTGTCGGGAGATGCACCAGTCCCGGATGTTCTCCATCCACTGGTAGTAGCGCCGTTCCTCCCGCTCCGGGATGATGCGGATGCGCCCTTCCCGCACCGCGGCCAGGGCCTTCTCCGCCAGGGGCTTGACCCGAACGAACCACTGGCGGGAGATGCGCGGCTCCACGTCGGTGTGGCAACGCTGGCAGGTCCCCACCGCGTGGCGGTAGGGCTCCACCTTCACCAGGAGACCTTCCTTCTGGAAGTCCTCCACGATGCGGCGGCGGCATTCGTAGCGGTCCAACCCCGCGTAGGGGCCGGCCAGTTCGTTCATCTTGCCCTGTTCGGTGAGGACAGTGGGGGCCTCCAGCCCGTGGCGCAGGCCCATCTCATAGTCGTTCGGGTCGTGGGCTGGGGTCACCTTCACTGCACCGGTCCCGAACTCTGGGTCCACGGCCTCGTCGGCGATGATGGGGATCTCCCGCCCCAGGACCGGCAAGACGGCTTTTCGGCCCACCAGGTGGACGTAGCGCTCGTCCCTGGGGTGGACAGCCACGGCGGTGTCGCCCAGGATCGTCTCGGGCCGGGTGGTGGACATCTGGATGAACTCCGTCGCCCCCTCGGCCCAGTGCCCGCTGCCCCAGGGGTGCTGGGGGCCGGGCCACGACTCGGAGATGAGGGGGTAACGGACGGTCCACAGGTGCGCATCCCGCTCCACCGGTTCCACTTCCAGGTCGGAGATGGCCGATTCGCAGCGGGGGCACCAGTTGACCATGTAGAGGCCGCGGTAGATGAGCCCCTTGCGGTACAGGCGCACGAAGGCCTCCCGCACGGCGCGGGAGAGCCCCTCATCCAGGGTGAAGCGCTCCCGGTCCCAGTCGCAGGAGACGCCCAGGCGGCGGTGCTGCTCGGTGATGCGCTTGTGGTAGATTTCCTTCCACTGCCAGCACCGCTCAATGAACTTCTCCCGGCCCAGGTCGTGGCGGGTGAGGCCCTCCTTGGCCAGTTCCCGCTCCACCACGTTCTGGGTGGCGATCCCGGCGTGGTCGGTGCCGGGCACCCAGAGGGTGGGTTCGCCCAGCATGCGGTGGTAGCGGATCATCAGGTCCTCAATGGCGGCGGTGATGGCGTGGCCCAGATGGAGCGCGCCGGTCACGTTGGGCGGCGGCATGGAGATGACGAAGGGCTTCTGGTCACGCGAGGCCAGGCCCAGTGCGAACTGGGTCTCAGGTTTGAAATACCCCTTGGACTCCCACCAGTCGTACAGGCGGGGCTCTGTGGCCTCCGGGTCGTAGGTCTTGGGCATCTCTCGGATTGTCATCTCCCCCTCCTCTGTGTTGAAGAGATCACGAATTGCACAAATGGGACGAATCTCGCAAATTCTGACTGAGAAAGCACGAATTGCACGAATGGGACGAATCTCACGAATTTTTATAAATTCTACGAGATTCGTGTCATTTGCCCCATTCGTGCCCCGATTAAAACAAACAGCCCCTTCCACCACAAGGGCGAAAGGGGCGCTTCCGCGGTACCACCTTGCTTCCGCCGGGGCGCGTGGGCTCCGGCGGCACTCATCGCGGTAACGGGCTTCCCCGGACCGGCTTACTCCTCCAGGTGTTTCGGCCGGCCGACTCCCGGGCGACCTTCGGCGGCGGCACAGCGGGGGCTTTCAGCCTGCGGCCTCCCTTCTCTGGCAGTGCCGGGGACGCCTACTCCTCCCGATCGTCGTCGTTCCGCTCTCGGGTTGTGGAAACCATACGGGGAACAGAGAACCTCTCTGTTCCCCATGCGCAAGTATACCTCAGAGGGGATTTCCCGTCAAGTTCGTGCCTGACGAAAAGCAGGGCTGTCTCGTTTTTACAAAAGGGAAGGCTATAACCGCTCTTTCCGGCGCAGAGGGCACGCCAGGAGGCGTGCCCTACGGTCTGCCGCGCCAGAAGGCTGTCAGAGTTCTATAAGAATGAGTCAGCCCTGTGACGAAAAGAGGGGCGCAGCGGCACTGCGTCCCCAGGCTGCCCTGACGTGCCGCCCTGCGAACCATTTTCTCTGTGGCGCAGCGCTAGCAGGGCTGCACCATCCGTGCTATAATGTTCTTGAGGCCGCTGAACCTTTGTTCCCAGCGTGCGGCAGGGGGGATGGGGCGAAGGAGGCGATCCTTGGACGCAAAGGACGTCAAAGACCTGGCACTGGAAATAGGGTTTGACCTGGTGGGCATCACCGGGCCGCAGCCCGGACACCCGATCCCCTGGACCCGCTCGGTCATCGTCCTGGGGCTGGCCACTCTGGACGAAGCCTTTGACTACCAGACGTTCATCGCCTACGAGGGCAAGCGGCGCTGGTACAAGCCGATCTACACCGCGCTGGAGGCCCTCTCAGCCCGGCTGGCCCGCCGGCTGCGGGAGCAAGGATGGCAGGCGGAACACCTGACCTTTGAGGACAGCCTGACCTACGTGGACCTCAAGGCAGCGGCTGTGGCCGCTGGCCTGGGCGTCTGGGGGAAGAACAATCTGGTGGTCACCCACCGCTACGGCCCCCGAGTGCGCTTCGGGGCCGTCTTCACCTCGGCAGACCTGGCCCGGGACCGCCCTCTGCACGATTACTACTGCCCCTCCTGCACCCTGTGCTGGAACGCCTGCCCCACCAAGGCCATCGGCCCGGGCGGGTTCGTGCGGGACCTCTGCCTGGGGGAGTTCAACCCCACACAGGAGATAGCGGCCCTCCAGGAACGGGCACTGCCCCGTCTCACCCCGACCACGCGCCTCCAGTGCATCGCTTGCCTCACCGCCTGCCCCATCGGGCGCAAGGTCGCCGTGGAGACCTGGTATGATTTCCGAGGGGAGTGAACCGCAGGAGCAGGGCACTGACCGCAGATTTTGGGGAACGGTGCTCGCCCAACGGCAGAGCACGCCTCCTGGCGAGCCGTGTCCTCTGTAGGGGCAGGCACGGGGGCCTGCCCTGGCCCACATGGATGGCCGTTGGCCCGATGGGACGGAGGTGTCAGGGATGGCAGAGAGCAGCGAGCGAGGCACAGGTCCGCACTTCCAGGTCCTCTCGGACGAGCAGATGGAGGAGATCCACTGGGCAACGCTGGAACTCCTGCGCCGCACAGGGGTGAGAGTCCTCTGCCCGGAAGCACGGGAAATCTTCCGCGAGGCCGGCTGCTGGGTGGAAGGCGAACGGGTGCGCATCCCTCCAGCCCTGGTGGAGTGGGCCCTGGCCATGGCGCCCTCCCAGGTGGTCCTCTGCAACAGCCGGACCCTGGAACCGGCCCTCTTCCTGAGCGGCCGGCGCACCTATTACGGTCCCGGGGCGGATACGCCCCACATCGTGGACCCTTACACTGGGGAGCGCCGTCTGGCCCGCAAGCAGGATGTGGCCGATGGGGTGCGCCTGGTGGACGCCCTGCCCCACATGGACTTCGCCATGACCCTGGTGGAGGCCTCCGACGTGCCTAAGGCCGTGGCCGATCTGCACCACTTCCAGGCCGCGGTGGAGAACACCGCGAAGCCCATCATCTTCACCGCCTGGACCCCGGAGAGCGTGCAGAAGATCGTGGAGATGGCCGAGGTCGTGGCCGGGGGGCCAGAGGCGCTCCAGCAGAGCCCCTTCTGCGCCCTGTACACGGAGCCCACCTCCCCCCTCATCCTGGACCGCTACCCGACGGAGAAACTCCTCTACATGGCCCGCAAGGGACTGCCCACAGTCTTCACGCCGGGCGTGGTAACCGGGGCCACCGGCCCCGTGACGCTGGCCGGGGGCCTGGTCCAAGGGAACGCGGAAATGCTGGCTGGCTTCGTCCTGGCCCAGCGGGTGCGCCCTGGAACGCCCCTCATCTACGGGGGCGGGATCGCCTCTATGGACATGCGCACGACCCTCATGCCCTTCGGCGCGCCGGAGTTCATGCTTGCCAACTGCGCCCTGGCGGATCTGGCCCACTACCGCTACCGGCTGCCCATGTGGACGTTCGGCGGCTGCACCGACGCCAAGACCTTCGACGGGCAGGCAGTCCTGGAGGGGGCGCTGTGGGTCCTCCTCGCCACTCTGGCCGGGGGCAACCTGGTCCACGACATCGGCTACATAGACAACGGCAAGACCACGTCCCTGGAGATGATCGTCTGCATGGATGAGGTCGCCGGCCTGGTGCGGCGCATCACCGGAGGCATAGAGGTCACCCCCGAGACGCTGGCGCTGGACGTCATCCACACGGTGGGGCCGGGTGGACACTTCCTGGCCGAACGGCACACCGTCCGTCACTTCCGCCGGAACTGGTTCCCCACCCTCCTGGACCGGGATAGCCGCGAGGTCTGGCTGGAGAAAGGCGCACAGACCCTGGCCGACCGGGTTCGCGCCCGGGTGCAGGAGATCCTGGCCACGCACCAGCCCCAGCCCCTGGACCCGGGCGTGCGAGAGCGCCTGGCCCAGATGGTCGCCAGGGCGACTACCTCTGCATAGGAAGCATCCATGTCCGACCCGTGCGATGGCCTCCGCGACCTGTTCCTCCTGCGCCCGGACGTGGTCTACCTGAACCACGGCTCCTTCGGGGCCTGCCCGCGCCCCGTCTTTGAGGCCTATCAGGAGTGGCAGCGGGAACTGGAGCGCAACCCCGTGGACTTCCTGGGCCGGCGTTTTGAGGCCCTGATGGCTGAGGCCCGGACATCCCTGGCCCGCTACGTGGGCGCGGACGCGGATGACCTCGTGTACATACCGAACGCCACCACCGGGCTGAACATCGTCGCCCGCTCCCTGCCCCTGCGCCCCGGCGACGAGGTCCTGTCCACCGACCACGAGTACGGTGCCCTGGACCGCACCTGGCGCTTCGTCTGCGGGAAGCGGGGGGCCCGCTATGTCCAAAGGCACGTGCCCCTGCCCCTGACCTCACCAGAAGCCTTCACGGAGGCGGTCTGGGCTGGCGTCACCCCGCGGACACGCGTCCTCTTCGTCAGCCACATGACATCTCCGACCGCGGTCCTCTTCCCCCTGGCGGAACTCCTCCGGCGGGCCCGGGAGCGGGGCATCCTGACGGTGGTGGATGGGGCGCATGCGCCGGGCCAGGTCCCCCTGGACCTGCGGAGCCTGGGCGCCGACTTCTACGCCGGCAACTGCCACAAGTGGATGATGGCCCCCAAGGGCTCGGCCTTCCTGTACGCCCGGCGGGAGGTCCAGCCCCTGCTGGAGCCGCTGGTGGTCAGTTGGGGGTGGGAGAGCGAGCGTCCTGGCCCTTCCCCCTTCCTGGACCACCACCAGTGGCAGGGGACGCGGGACATCTCCGCCTTCCTCGCGGTGCCGGCGGCCATCCAGTTCATGGAGGAGCACCAGTGGGATGCGGTGCGCGAGGCGTGCCACGAACGGCTCCGGTGGCTGCGAGGTCCCCTTTCCGCCCTGACCGGCCTGGGGCCCATCACCCCTGACACGCCAGCCTGGACGGCGCAGATGGCCGCCTTCCCCCTACCGCCCTGCGATCCCGTCGCCCTCCAGGAGAGGCTGTGGAGGGACTACCGCGTGGTAGCGGCGGTCACCACCTGGCAGGGGCAGGTGTTCCTGCGGGTGTCCGTCCAGGGGTACAACACCCGGTCCGACCTGGAGGCGCTCCTCGACGCCCTGGCCGACCTGGGCCGACGCGGGATGCTGGCCCTGCCCGGCCTGGCCTCTGCCGACCCCTCTCCGTGAGGGCGTCCTCCGTCCCTGACGGCCCGCTGCAAGGCCGTAGCCGTAGGGCACGCCTCCTGGCGTGCCCTTTGCGCCGGGAGGAATGGTTATAACCTTCTCTTGTAACAGGACAGCCCTGGTGAGGGCGTCCTCCGTCCCTGACGGCCCGCTACAAGGCCGTAGCCGTAGGGCACGCCTCCTGGCGTGCCCCCTGGTCGCCTCATTCCGCTGGTTCGCCCACGGGGATGAGGTAGAGGGGGGCGTGGTCCGGAGGGAGGTTCAGGGCCGCCTGGACCTGCTCGTCGTAGAAGGCACCGATGGGCACGGCCCCCAGGCCCAGGGCTACGGCCTGGAGGAGGAGGTTCTGCGCTGCGTGCCCCGCCTCCAGCCATACGTACCGGGTGGCCCGGTCGCCATACTTCTGGGCCGTGCGTGCGAAAACCCCCGTGACCACGAAGACGGCCGGTGCCCGGCACACCGCGGCCTGGCTCAGCGCGGCGGGGCAGAGGCGCGGCCGACGGTCCTCCGCGCGCCAGGGCTCCAGGGCGTGCTCCTGGGGGAGATAGTGCCACACGCCCTCCGCATCGGCCACGTACAGTTCCAGGGGGTAGAGGGCTCCGGCCGAAGGTGCAGTGCGGTACCGCCCCTCCCGGGTGATCCCCTGGGCGGCCCAGAGGAGTTGCCCCACCTCTTCCCGCGTCAGAGGCCGGTCCGTGTAGGCTCGGACGGAGCGCCTCTTCAGCAGGGCCTCTTCCAGCGAGAGGGGGCCTTCCGTGCGAGGTGGCGGCAGGGGCTCGCGGCTCAGGAGCGCTGTGGGGGGCGGTTGGGACGGGAAGGGGGAGGCCAGGGGCGCGGCCTCTGGCGTGCAGGCCGCGAGCAGCGCGTCCAGGACCAGGACGGCACCCCTCAGCCAGATCGCCCAGCCGCGCACAGGTTCCTCCGGGAGGCCCTATTTCCCCTTCCACGTGGATGGGTCAGTGCTCTTGAGCCAGGCCATCGTCTCGGCAAACCCCTGTTCGTAGGAGATGTGGGGGGACCAGCCCAGGACGCGCTGCGCCTTCGCGATGGAGAACTGGAGGCGCGAACCGAAGTTCTTGACCGTATAGGTGGTCAAGAGGGGCCGGTCCCTGCGGCCGAGGACCCTCCACGTCCACTCCATGAGGATGGCTGCGGCCATGGCTGCCCCGTAGGGGATGTACCGCGAGATGCGGGGGACGCCCAGGCTATCGGCGATCTTGTCGCAGAACCCCTGGAACGTATCCGAGACGCCGTCGTGGACCAGGAACCCCTCGCCCACCGCGGCAGGGTGTTCGGCGATGAGCAGGAGGAGGTCCACAAGGTTCCCCACGTAGGTGGGCCAGATGAGGGCATCCCGCCGCCAGAAGACCAGTTCCCGCTTGACGATGGCGTCGGCGGTCAGGGGGACGAAGGTCTGGTCGCCTGGCCCATAGGCCCAGCAGGGGTAGACCATGGTCACGGGCAGGCCGTGTTCCCGGTAGTAGCGCCAGGCGATCTCCGTGGCCTGGAGTTTGGTGTCGGGGTAGGGTTCGCCCCAGGGCTGGTAGGGGAAGGTTTCGTCCATCACTACCCCTTCCCGCAGGCCGAAGACGTCGTTGGTGCTCATCTCCACCAGGCGGGAGACGCCGGCCCGCAGGGCCCCCCGGCAAACGTTTTCCATGCCGCCCACGTTCACCTCGTCAAACAGACGGCGTGGGGCCCAGTCGGTGACCACAGCGGCGCAGTGGTAGACGATGTCCTGGCCCTGGCAGGCTCGCTCCACGGCTTCTGCGTCGCGGATATCTCCTTCTATGACCCGCACGCCCTGGCGCGCGAATTCGGCGAGGCGCGGCCTGCCCGGCAGGTCAAAGACCGTGACCTCGTTTCCCCGGGCCAGGTTCGCCTGGACCAGGTGCCCCCCGATGAAACCCGCTCCCCCAGTAACAAGGACCCTCTTCCCGGCCATAGGTACTCCCTCCTGGAACGCTTTTTCTCCTCGGCTCTCCCTTGGACTCTCCATGTCCGTTGCCGGACAGCAGGGACAGGCCTGCCCGGATGTCCTTGCCAGGGCTATCCCAGCCCTTTCTCCAGGCGGTCCAGGGCTGCCTGGCGGGCCGTCCGCTGCACTCGTGCCAGAGGGACCCCTGCGGCCCGCGCCACGGCCGCACAGTCCTCGTACTCGGGCCAGACATCCCAGACCTGTTCCCCCAGCCGCTTGCACTTGACCCGCACAGGGCCCCACGGGGTGTCCACTGTGATTTGCTCCCGTCCGGCCTTCCAGCGGTGGACCCACGCCTCCCGCAGGCCCAGGGTGGAGGTCTCCTCCAGGAGCCTGCGGGCCAGGCGCGGGGCGTCCTCGGGCCGTGCCAGGACGGAGATGAGGACCCCAGGACGGCCCTTCTTCATCTGGATAGGGGTCAGCCAGGCGTCCAGGGCACCCTCGCGGAGGGCCTCCTCCATGGCGAAGGCCACATTCTGGCCCGGGAGGTCGTCCAGGTTGCACTCCAGGAGGATGGCCATGTCCGCGTCCAGGGCCCAGGTCTCCTCGGCCATGGCCCGGCCCAGCCACAGGCGCAGGGCGTTGGGCCAGGGCAAGTCCCTCTGGCCGAAGCCGTAGCCCAGGGCCTCCAGGTGCATGGCAGGCCGCCCGAACCGGGCGAGTTCCACTGCCAGGGCCGCCCCCGTGGGGGTGACCAGTTCGGCCTGGGCCGGAGGGATGGGGGTCGTGGGCGCGCCTGCCTCCGCCAGGAGGGCCAGGGTTGCTGGGGCGGGGATGGGCAGCTCTCCGTGGGCTGTCCGGACGAAACCGCTCCCCAGGGGCAGGGGGGAGGAGTAGACCTCTGCCACTCCCAGGAGGTGCAGCCCCAACACCGTGCCGACCACGTCCACGATGGCGTCCACCGCCCCCACTTCGTGGAAGTGGACCTCTTCCACTGGCACGTTGTGGACCCGGGCCTCAGCACGGGCCAGGCGGCGGAAGACGGCCCGGGCCCGCTCCCGCACGGGCTCTGGCAGCCCGCTCCCGTCCACGATGGCCTCTATGTCGGCCAGGTGGCGGTGGGGCTGCTCTGCCTCCTCCACGGTGACGTGTACCCGTGTCCCGCTCACGCCGCCCCGCACCTGCCGTTCGCAGCGCAGGGTGTAGCCGTGGAGGGGCAGGGTGCGCAGCCCGGCCTCCAGGGCCTCCGGGGTCAGGCCGGCATCCACCAGGGCACCGAGGAACATGTCCCCGCTGATGCCGGAGTAGCAATCCAGGTAGGCGATGCGCGGTGATGGCGACATAGGCGTCCTCACAAGTCCTTTATGCGGCTCTGGCCGGCCCGTCGGGCGATGAGGGCAGCGACCGCGCCGCCACCGATGCCGTTGTCAATGTTGACCACGGAGAGGCCTGGGGCACAGGTCTGGAGCATGGAGATGAGCGCGCCCACGCCCCGACCGCCCAGGCCGTACCCCACCGATGTGGGGATGCCGATGACCGGCACATCCACCAGGCCCGAGACCACGGAGGGCAACGCGCCGTCCATCCCGGCCACGACGACGATGACGTCGGCGTCAAATTCCTCAAGGAGGCTCTGCAGGGGGGCGAAGAGACGGTGCAGACCAGCGACCCCCACGTCGTAGTGGCAGCGCACTTCGCAGCCAGCCTCGCGGCACACCAGCGCCGCTTCCTCCGCCACCGGGATGTCCGAGGTGCCTGCGGTGAGGATGCCAACGCGGCCGCCGTTGGGGGGGACGCTCGTCCCCTTGCGCCGCACGACCATGGCTCTGGGCGGTGCGTACCATTCCAGGTCCACATCGTCCCGGCCCGCAAAGGCCTGGCGCAGGGCCCTCTCAGCCTCGGGATGGACCCGGCTCAGGATGGCCCGTCCCTCCACCTCCAGGAACCGCTGGGCGATGGCGACTACCTGCTCGCTGGCCTTCCGCTCGGCGAGGATGATCTCTGGGATGCCCGCGCGCCGGGCGCGGGCGAAATCGGGCACAGCGAAGGGTACTTCAAGCGGCGGTTTTGAGGGCATCGTTCATGCTCCCAGAGCGAAGGCCCATGAGGTCCAGGGTGACATAAATGAAGCCGAGAGCGCGCAGGTGTTCCACGACGGCCGGCAGCCGGGCCTCGTCCAGGACCAGGGGCCAGTCCTCTCGCGGGAGTTCCAGGCGGGCCACGTCGCCGTGGGCCCGCACGCGGAAGCGGCGCAGCCCGAGTTCGGTGCGCAGGAAGCGCTCCGCTGCGGCCACCTGGTCCAGTTTCTCCTGGGTCAGGCGGGTGCCGTAGGGGAAGCGGGACGCCAGACAGGCCGCGGAGGGGCGGTCCCAGTTGGGTAGATTGCGGGCCCGCGCCAGGGCGCGGATTTCCTCCTTCGTCAGGCCAGCCTCCTGAAGGGGGGCATGGACGCCCAGTTCCCTTGCCGCGCGCTCCCCTGGGCGGTAGTCCCCTAGGTCGCTCGCATTGGCCCCGTACACGAGGGTCCAGGCATCCCCCTGGGGGAGCACCTCCCTGAAGGCCGTCAGCACGTGCCGCTTGCACCAGTAGCAGCGGTCTGGCGGGTTGTCGGCCACCTGCCCGCGGGTGAGGAGGGAGAGGGGGACGACCTGGTGCCGTGCGCCCAGGCGCTCTGCCAGGGTGCGGGCCTCCTCCACTTCCTCTGGGGGCTCGAACTCGCTGTGGGCGGTCAGGGCCAGCACCCGTTGCGGCCCCAGGGCTTCCACAGCCAGGGCCAGGAGGTAGGTGCTGTCGGTGCCGCCGGAGAGGGCCACAGCCACCCTGTCCTGCGCCCGCAGGAAGGCCAGGACCGCCTCCTCTTTGGGCCGCGCTCGGGCTGCCAGTTCATCCCAGGAACGGTCCATTCGGTTCGCTTCAGCCATTGCCCTGATCCTCCGGCCAGGGGGTCTCCGCCCCCTTGTGGATGTGAGCCATTATACCTCAGGGTGGTCAGTGGACCAAATGGCTGCCGCGGTCGACTCGGTTGCACCTTTTGTTGGTGGCTGATGACCTTGTGGTCCCATGCCGAGAGGTGAACCTCACCTACCCCCACCGCCTTCGGCGGCACCCC
>JBMFPD010000090.1:0-11158 GCA_049969295.1 Anaerolineae bacterium
ACGAGGGCCTGCGCCGCCTTCATGGCCCGCACCCGGGCCTGGGCCTGCCGGATCTGGGCGTCCAGAATGGCGGTGTCCAGCCGCGCCAGCACCTGCCCCGCCTTCACCTGCTCCCCCTCTTCGGCCAGCACCTCTTTCAGTTGCCCGCCCATCTCGGCCGCCACGGAGATCTCCGTGGCCTCAATGGTCCCGGAGCCCATGAGGCCCTCGGCCACGGGCTGGGCTGGCTGGAGGTCAAGCCCGGCCAGGACCCGGTCCACCACCTCTGGCCGGGCCTGCCAGAGGTACCACCCGCCACCGCCCAGACCAGCCGCGAGGACGATGAGCACAAGGGCGATCGCCAGGCGTCTCCGAGCCATGCGTCTCACCTCCAACCTCACCCCTACCCCCCGCCCCTTCGACAGCACCCCCTTCCCCCCGCACCGGGGAGGGAAGGCGCCGGGGGGTGGGAGAGGTCCTTTCCGCCTCAGTGCCGGGCGTTGGCCTGCCGTACGGCGGCGATGAACACATCCTCCAGCGAAGGGGGGATGACGGCCATGCTCCGCACCCGCACCCCCTGACCCTCCAGCAGGGACCGCAGGGGCGCGATCTTCTCCCGCATCTCCTGGCCCACGGCGTGGATCAGCGCGCCGTAGAGAGCCACCTCCTCGCACAGTCCAGAAGCCCGCAGGAGGGGGATGGCCACGTCGGGCCTGTCGCAATCCACCTCCAGCACATCCCCGGGCATCCGGGCCTTGATCTCCTCCGGCGAGCCGCGGGCCACGATCCGCCCCCCCAGGATGAGGGCCAGGTCCTGGCAGTGCTCCGCTTCGTCCATGTAGTGGGTGGTCACCAGGATGGTGGTCCCGGTGTCGGCCAGGGTGTACAGGAGGTCCCAGAAGTTGCGCCGGGAGATGGGGTCCACCCCCGCCGTCGGCTCGTCCAAGAAGACCATCTCCGGCTCGTGGATGATGGCGCACCCCAGGGCCAGCCGCTGCATCCAGCCACCGGCCAGGTTGCGGGTCAGTTCCCGCTCCCGCCCTTCCAGGCCGGCCATGTGGATGGCGAATTCCTTCCGCTCTGCCAACCGCCGGCCCCGCAGGCCGTAGATGCGTCCGTAGAAGTGCAGGTTCTCCTCCACCGTCAGGTCGCGGTAGAGGCTGAACCGCTGGGACATGTAGCCGATGCGGCTGCGGACCTGGGCCGTCTCCCGCTCCACGTCAAAGCCCAGGACGGTGGCCCGGCCTTCCGTGGGCCGCAGGAGGCCGAGGAGCATGCGGATGGTGGTCGTCTTGCCCGCACCGTTGGGCCCCAGGAAGCCGAAGATCTCCCCCCGTCGGATGCGGAAACTCACGTGGTCCACCGCCGTGAAGTCGCCGAACCGCTTGGTCAGGCCCTCCACCACCACGGCATAGCCATCGTCGCGGGGCGCAGCCCGGACCGGGCTCTCCGCGGGGGAGGCGGTGCGGAAAGGATGCAGGCTCACCGCGCACCTCCCGGATGGGGCTGGAAGGTCCTCCCCGCGACCTCCCCCTCGGCCTGCTGCCGGACCAGGGAGATGAACGCCTCCTCCATGCGCGGGAAGGTGGTGCGCAGGGAACGGACCTCCACCCCTTCTGCCTCCAGCTGCTCCCGGAGAACCGCCATGCGCTGGGAGGGGTCGTCCACGAAGATGTGCAGAAGGTCGCCGTAGGTCTGCACCTCCAGGACGCCGGGGGCCCGGGCCACGACCTCCCGCGCCCGGCGGAAGTCGCTGGGATGGAGTTCAATGAGGCTCGCGGGGACCATCTCGCGGATGCGCTCCGGCCGGTCGCAGACGATGAGGCGTCCCTCGTACATGAGCCCCACCCGGGAGCACCGCTCGGCCTCGTCCATGTAGGGCGTGCTGACGAAGAGGGTCACCCCCTGCAGGTGCAGGTCCGTCAGGATGTCCCAGAACTCGCGCCGGGAGACCGGGTCCACGCCCGTGGTGGGTTCGTCCAGGAGGAGGACGCGGGGTTGGTGGACCAGAGTGCAAGCCAGGGCCAGTTTCTTCTGCATGCCGCCGGAGAGGTGCTCCGCGCGCCGTTTGCGGAACTCCGTCAGGCGGGCGAACTCCAGCAGGCGTTGGATGCGCTCCTCCCGCTCCCGCCCGCGGACGTCAAACACATCGGCGAAGAAGGCCAGGTTCTCGTCCACGGTGAGGTCGCCGTAGAGGTTGAAGCGCTGGGCCATGTAGCCGACAATGCGCTTGATGGCCTCGCCCTGGCGGACAGTGTCGTAGCCGCCCACGAAGGCGCGGCCCGAGGTGGGCGTCATGATGGCCGCCAGGAGGCGGATGGTGGTGGTCTTGCCCGCGCCGTCCGGCCCCACCAGGCCGAAGATCTCCCCCGGCTGGATGGAAAGGTTCAGGCGGTCCACCGCCACGACCTGCCTGAACCGCCGCGTCAGGTCCACAGTGCGGATGATGGGCTCGGGGGGGTGTTCCGCCATGCTCGCGCTCTCAGCGGCCGCGGGAGCGGTCGCCCGTCTCCTCTCGGCCTTCATGCCGGCCCAGGTTGCGCATCCCTTCCAGGAAGGCCGGAACGGTGGTCTGGGGGAACCGGGGCCACGTGATGGCCACGGTGAACAAGATCCACAGCACTGCCAGGATGCCCTGGAAGCGCGCATCCCGCAGGGCCACCCACAGCAGGCAGAAGTAAGGCGGGGCCTGAAGGGCCCAAGCCAGGTGCACGGAGCGGAAATGCCAGAGGAGGGCGATGGCGAGGAGGAGGTACCCCACCCCCGCCAGCCAGGAGACGTATCCGCTGAGGGTCAGGTAGCCCAGCACCCCGACGGCCACGGAACAGTCCACCTCCAGGTCGCGCCGGCCGATCCACGAAGGGCTGCCCTCCTTGTCCAGGCGGGCCAGGGGGCCGTCGGCCAGGTCCGAGGCCCACGCGAGGACCAGGGCGATGGCCGCCGTCGGCAGGGCCTCCGCCCCGACCGTCGCTCCCAGCCAGAGAAGGTACAGGGCCACCAGGAAACGGAACGCCGTGAGGCTGTCTGCCAGAAGCCGCGCTCGGGACATCTCGCACCTCCTCCTGGCCTCTCCGTGCGGTCCTCCCGACGAGGGACTCCAAAGGGCTTTGCGCACCGTGGCATTATACCACGGAAGGGAAAGGGGGCAAACCCGGCCAGGCACAGAAGCCTGCCCCTACGAGGGCCCACCCGCAACCCACAGCCGGGACGGATGTCCGGTGGCATGAACGGGCACGATGGGGTATAATGGCAAACGGATGCTGCACAGGAGGGGAGGAGAACCATGCACGCCGGACCGGTCCACGTCCTTTCCACCATGGGCTTCGCGGAGCCCCTTTTGCAGAAACTCCGCGCTGTCTCGCCCCGCCTCGTCGTGCGCCAGGTCACCTGCCACAATGCCCAGGAGGTGGCCCAGGCCCTGGACGCCGAAACGGAGGTCCTCTACGCCTACGACCTCCCGCTGGACCTGGCGGCTGCGCCCCGCCTGCGCTGGGTGCAACTGCACTCGGCCGGGGCGGACCACCTGCTGCGGCACCCCATCCTCGCCCCTGACAACCCCATCCAGGTGACGACAACGAGCGGCATCCACGCCACGCCCATCGGCGAGTTCGTCCTGGGGTGCATGCTGGCCCTCATCCGCCACATCCCCGACATGACCTGCCTGCACCTGGAGCGGACGTGGCCCAAGGGGCGGTGGGAGCGCTTCGCCCCACGGGACCTGCGGGGGCAGACGGTGGGTATCCTGGGCTACGGCAGCATCGGGCGGGAGGTGGGGCGGCTGGCCGCAGCCTTCGGCATGCGGGTCCTCGCCCTCAAGTTCAACCCCGAGCGGCGGGAGGACCACGGGTACGTGCCGCCCGGCGTCGGCGACCCGAAGGGGGAGGTCCCCGAACGGTTCTACGGTCCGGAGGGGCGGCTGGACCTCCTCCGGGAGAGCGATTTCGTGGTCGTCGCCCTCCCCCTCACGAGGGCGACCCGTCACTTCGTGGGCGAACCGGAACTGCGGGCCATGAAGCGCACGGCCTACTTCATCAACATCGCCCGCGGCGACCTGGTGGACGAGGCCGCGCTGGTCCGCGCCCTCCGGGAAGGCTGGATCGCCGGGGCCGCGCTGGACGTCTTTTCGCAGGAGCCCCTGCCGTCGGATCACCCCCTGTGGGAGGTGGACCCTCGCAGGCTCATCCTCTCGCCCCACGTGGCCGGGTTCAGCCTTCTGTACGACGAGCGGGCCTCGGACCTCTTCGCTGAGAACCTGCGCCGGTACCTGGCCGGTGAGCCGCTCCTGAACCTGGTGGACAAGGATCGGCAGTACTGACCCTGGTGCCTTCGGCCTGGCCGATGGCGGGTTGACCTCTCCCATCCCCCGGCCCCTTCCCTCCCCGACGCGGGGAGGGAAGGGGGGCCAGGGGGTAGGGGTGAGGTGGGATGACCTCTCCCATCCCCAAGGCTCAAAAGGCGGCATCGCCGTTGGAATCTCTATCTCCAGGAGGGAGGACATGCCACGCTATGCATTCTTCCGTGGGGCGTTCGTGCCCATTGAGGAAGCCCGGCTGAGCATCATGGCCCACGTGGTCAACTACGGGACGGGGTGCTTTGAGGGCATCCGGGCCTACTGGAACGCCGAAACTGCCCAGCTCTACGTCTTCCGCTTGCAGGAGCACTACCAGCGCCTGCTCCGTTCCTGCCGCATCCTCCATATCACCCTCCCCTACAGTGCCGATGAACTGGGGGAGATCACCGTGGAACTCCTGCGCAAAGAGGGGTACCGGGAGGACGTCTACATCCGGCCTCTGGCTTACAAGGGGTCGGAGGGGATCGGCGTGCGGCTCCACGACCTGGTGGACGAGTTCGCCGTCTTCGCCATCCCCTTCGGCAAGTACATCCCCAAGGAAGGAGGCATCCGGGCCTGCGTCTCTTCGTGGCGGCGGGTCAACGACAGCGCCATCCCCGCCCGGGCCAAGATCATCGGAGCCTACGTCAACTCCGCCTTCTCCAAGACCGAGGCTCACCTCAACGGGTTTGACGAGGCCATCGTCCTGACCGACGACGGCCATGTCTCCGAAGGGAGTGCGGAGAACATCTTCCTCGTGCGCAACGGCCAGTTGATCACCCCACCGGTCACCGACAACATCCTGGAAGGGATCACCCGCGCAACCGTGATGGACCTGGCGCGGGCGGAACTGGGCATCCCCACGGTGGAGCGGCGCATCCACCGCACCGAACTCTACATCGCCGACGAAGCCTTCTTCTGCGGGACTGGGGTGGAACTCGTCCCCATCGCCGAGATTGACCACCGGCCGGTGGGGGCGGGCGGAGTCGGACCCATCACCCAGAAGTTGCAGGACCTCTACGCCCAGGTGGTGCGGGGGAAGGTGCCCAAGTACCTGTCCTGGTGCACCCCTGTCTACAGAGCAGCCTGAGCCCTGCGGCTCCGTCCCGAGGCGGCAGGCCATGGATTGGCACCCTCTCCGCTCGTGGCGCACCGTCCGGCCGGTGCTGGGGTTGGCCCTGGGGCTCTTCCTGGGCGAGGGAGGGCTGGGCCTGTGGCTGGCGCGCCAGGAGGTGAGCCTGCGGGCCTTCGCTGGCGGCCTGGCGGGGTTCCTCGGCCTCCTCGCCCTGGGCGCGGGGCTGTGGTGGCTCTGGGGGTACTGGAGCCTGCGCTACCACCTGGACCGCAACGCCCTGACCATCTGCTGGGCGGGCCTGCGGGAGACGATCCCCCTGCCGGACCTCCTCGCCGTGGAGCAGGGCGGGGAGGAGGTCCTGGCCCCCCGGTTCCCCCTCCCCCTGCGGACCGCCGGCTACTGGATAGGCCCCGCCCGCACGGTCCAGGGGGAGCGCCTCCGGGTCTTCGCCACCCGTCCACCGGCCGAACAGGTCGTCCTGCGCACGAGGATGGGGACGTGGGCCATCTCGCCCCGGGACCCCGAGGCGTTCCTGAAGCGGCTGGAGGCCGAGCGGCGGCTGGGGCCCACGCGCCGCCTCCACCCGGGGCGGGAGTGGCAGGGCCTGTGGGGCTGGCCCCTGTGGCGGGACCGGTGGGCGTGGGTCCTGGGAGGGATAGGCGTGCTGGGGGCCGTCGCCTTCTTCGGGATGGAGGCGGCACACCCCGCCACCCTGGGGAGGCCGCCCCTGGCCGCGCCCGCAGTGGCCCTGGGGTTCCTCGCCGTCACCTGGGCGTGGGGCGGCCTGGTCCACGGCAAGGCCCGCCGGCAGGCCTACCTCCTCTGGGCCGGCGCAGCCTGGGTGCAGTGGGCCGGCGCGGTCCTGGCCTGGTGGGTCTCCAGCCGATGAGCCAGGGCGCGGCGCCGCCGTGCCCCCTACTGGGGTGCCGCGCTGGACCACGCGAAAGGAGCGCCCTGGGCTACGGGCCGCCTTTGCGCTTTGTGGTGAAGTCCCCCTACCGCCGGGGGCGGAGCCGCTCCCAGAGGAGCCGCTTCCGCAGGCGCATAATGCGTTCCCCTGGCTCCACAGCGCTTGGGCAGACCTCGCTGCACTCCAGAGCGGTGTGGCAACGCCAGCAGCCGTGGTCATGGTCGGCTGCGGCGCGGGCCCGGGTTGGGTCGGCGTCCCGGGGCTCCTCCAGGACCCGCTGGGCCGCGGCCAGCGCCGCTGGCCCCAGGTACAGGGGGTCGGAGGCCATCACTGGACAGGCCGAGAGGCAAGCCGCGCACTCCAGACAGTTCTCATAGCGGGTGGGGGGGATGGCCGGCTGCGCGCCCGGCGCAACAGCCTCTGCAGACCGCAGCAGGGGCGGTGCCACCTGGGCCCACCGGGCGAAGAAAGGCGCCATGTCCACCACCAGGTCGCTCACCAGAGGCAGGTTGCGCAGCGGCTCCACGGTGACGGGGCCGGGCCGCTCCTGCAGGAGGTCGTGCACGGTGGTGACGCAGGCCAGGCGCTCCTGGCCGTTGATGCGCATGGCGCAGGTCCCACAGGCCGCGTGGTGGCAGGAATGGCGGAACGTGAGGCTCGGATCGTGGTCCAGACGCACCATCTCCAGCAGGTCCAGCACGGTGTGACGTGGCCGGGCCTGGAGGAGAAAGGTATCGTACCGGGGCGGGTCAACGGCCCCCGGCTTGTAACGGAAGACCCGCAAGGTGACCGTCTGGACCGGCTCCTCGGGAGGCACGGGGCGCACCGGTCGGGCTTTGCGTTGCCAGAGGGATGTCCATTTCATGGTCGCTGACCTGCATCACGGGGATGAAGGGCTTCTGGGCCGCCCTGTCTTCTCCTGGCGGCTGCTACGGGTGCGCATCTTCGCGTTCTGACTGGACCAACTCCAGGAGCACCCCGTGCATGCTTGTGGGGTGCACGAAGGCCACCAGCCCTTCCGCTCCCGGCCGGGGCTCTTCGTCCACGAGGCGCACGCCCTTCGCCTTCAGGTCCGCCAGGGCTGCCCGGATATCGTCCACTTCCAGGCAGATGTGGTGGATGCCCTCCCCCCGCCTCTCCAGGAAGCGGGCGACGCTGGACTCAGGGTCCGTGGGCTGGACGAGTTCTATCCGGCTCTCGCCCACAGGGAAGAAGGCCAGCCGGAGGCCCCGCTCGGGCATCTCGTGGATGCCGCCCGGGGCCACCCCCAGGGCATCCACGAAGTCCTGGAGCGCCCCTTCCAGGTCCTTCACCACAAGGCCGATATGATGCACGCGCTTGAGCATTCTGTCCTCCGATCGGGATACGTCGCAGAGCGCAGGGAACTCTGTTCTCCGCGTCCTCCAGGGTGCCTGTTGCCTCACAGGAAGTCCTTGAGTTTGCGGCGCCGGTGGGGGTGCCGCAGTTTGCGCAGCGCCTTTGCCTCAATCTGGCGGATGCGCTCGCGGGTGACCCCCAGCGCGTTGCCCACCTCCTCCAGGGTGTAGGCCTGGCCGTCCAGAAGGCCGAACCGCATCTCCAGGACCTTGCGCTCTCGCTCCGAAAGTTCCTCCAGGACCCCCTGCACCTGCTCCTGCAGGAGGTGCCGGGAGGCCGCCTCCACAGGAGCCTCTACGTTCTCATCCATGAGGAGGTCGGCCAGGGACCCCTCTTGTTCGGCCCCCACTGGCAGTTCCAGGGAGACCGAGTCCTGGGAGGCCTGCAGGATGCGCCGCATCTTCAAAAGGGCCCTCCGCCAGCGCACCTTCAGGTCGGGCGGCAGGTCCTGGCCCTCTCTGGCAGCCCCTTCTATGGCCTCCAGGTCGTGCTCAGAAAGCAGGCCAATGGCGCAGGCCAGCTGCTCCAGGGAAGGTTCCTCGCCCAAGGCCTGGGCCATGCGCCTCTGCGCCCGGCCCAGGCGGGAGAGGGTGTCCACCATGTGGGCCGGGATGCGGATGGTCCGCGCGTGGTCGGCGATGTAGCGGCTGATGGCCTGGCGGATCCACCACGTGGCGTAGGTGCTGAAGCGATATCCCCGGTTCGGGTCGTACTTCTGGGCCGCCCGGAGGAGGCCCAGGTTCCCCTCCTGGACCAGGTCGGAGAAGGGCAGCCCGCTCAGCCTGAAGCGCCGGGCCACGCTCACCACCAGGCGCAGGTTGGCCTGGACGAGCCTCCGTTCGGCCTGCTTCCCCTGCTGGACCAGCGCCTGCAGCCCCTCGCGTTCCTGTTCCTGG
Organism: Anaerolineae bacterium; assembly: GCA_049969295.1. Classification (GTDB taxonomy): domain Bacteria; phylum Chloroflexota; class Anaerolineae; order DTPP01; family DTPP01; genus DAOTYM01. The sequence goes on from JBMFPD010000090.1 coordinate 8,568, forward strand.
AAATCGCCTTGCTGGAGCCGCTTGAGGGCTCGCTGGCCCTCCCGGATGGCGGCGGCCAGTTCCCTCTCCTGTTCCGGTTCCAGGAGCGGAACCCGTCCGATCTCCTGCAGGTAGACACGGACGAGGTCGCTCTGGACATCGGAGTCCGGGTGGTCGTCGGCTGCCGGTTCCTCGCGCCAGGCCTCGGAGGGCAGTTCCGCCTCCTTCAGGCGGCGGGGTCCGCCTCCAGGCGCGGGCCTGCCCCTGGTCCCCTGGCGCTGCCTCCGGGTGGAACGGTGGGACAAGGCGGCTCCCTTGGTCACGCCTGTGCTCCCTTATTCCGTGCTGATCCCCGCCTGATAGCCCGGGGAGCGCTGCCCATGCCGTGCTCTCGGGGGCACGGCCCGGCCCTCCGCCTGGCGCCGGCCCGTGGGGTCCTGCGCCAGAGAGGGCTAGGGGGAGAGGCGACTGCCAGGCTCCACAGCCGGCCAGCGGCTTCGCTGGGACCGGGCTTCCAGAGCCTTGTCCAGGCGGCCCAGCGCCAGGTTCTGCTCGTTGATCCGGCGCATCACGTCCAGGCGCTGAGGCCCTTCCAATACGCTGGGATCTTCCAGGAGGTACCGCAACTGATCCACAGAGCGCTTCAGATTGCGCTTGCGGAGGCGCAGGGCACAGTCCACCGCATCCTGCTCCACCAGTTCTTCGGGCATGGGGGGGACCTGTTCCAGGGTCCCCCGCAGCCGTTCGGCATGGGCCTGGAGGTCCGGGTCCAGGCCCGCCTCCCACTCCTCCACAGGTGGGTTGGCGTACATCCCGCTGGCCAGGGCCGAGAAGACCAGGCGGTTCTCAGCCCCCTGGAAATCCTCCTCCGAGAAGGGCTTCATCCCCAGTTCTTCCCGCATGTAGCGGTCCACCTTGGGGAGGAGGTGGGGATAGGCCACCAGGTACCCCAGGAGCAGTTCTTCGGGACCAGGGAGGCCAGTGCGCCTGGCTGGGGGGCGTTCTTCCTCCACTTCTTCGGTGGGCCGGGTTGCCTGCCGGGGCACGCGGCGCATCTCGGCGCGGATGGCCTGCTCGCTCACCCGCAGGAGGCGCGCCAGCCGCTGCACGTAGTGCTCCCGCTGGACCTCGTCGCCCAGGTCGCGGATGATGGGCGTCAGGGCCTTCACCGCCCGGGACTTGTCCTGCGCCTGGCTCAGGTCCAGGCCCGCCAGGACCACCTGAAAGTAGTAGTCCACCACCGGGACCGCAGCCTCCACCAGCCGTTCCCAGACCTCCGGGTTCTCGTGGATGACCTCATCCGGGTCGCGGCCCGAGGGCAGGGCGAGGATGCGCAGGTCCAGGTCCAGCCGCTCTTCAAAACGCACCTGCCCGGTGGGTGTGAGGACGGGCACGGCCCGGCGGCGCATGGTCTCCCGGGCCAGGTTGAGGCCCCGGAGGGTGGCCTGGTTGCCTGCCTCATCGGCATCCATCGCCAGGACGATCCTGGAGGTGAGGCGAGCCAGCTGGCTCAGGTGGGCCTCGGTGAGGGCGGTGCCCATGGTGGCCACCACATTCTCTATGCCGTGCTGTCGGGCCATGAGGACGTCCATGTACCCTTCCACGATCACGGCCCGCCCGGTGGCGCGGATGGCCTCCCACGCCGAATCCAGGCCGAAGAGGAGCCGGCCTTTGTCAAAGAGGGGGCTCTGGGGCGAGTTGAGGTACTTGGGCTCCTGGCCGGGGTCCAGGGCCCGGGCGCCGAAGGCCACCACCTGGCCGCGACGGTCCCGGATGGGAATGATGAGGCGGTGGCGGAAGCGGTCGTAGTGCCCCTCCCGCCCCTCAGGGATGACCACCAGGCCGGCCGTGACCAGGTCTTCCAGGGTGTACCCTTTCTCCAGGAGGTAGGCGGAGAGGGTGCGCCACTCTCCCGGCGCGTACCCCAACTGGAACTGCTGCCAGGTGCGCGGCTCCAGGTGGCGGGAGGTCAGGTGGTCCCGGGCAACCTGCGCCGCTGGCGCGTGGAGGAGGAGGTTGTGGTAGTAGAGGGTGGCCGCGCTGAGGATTTCCAGGAGTCGCTGGCGCTGGGCGTCCTCGGCCTGCTTGCGTTCCGAGGGGGGCTCCAGCGTCACCCCGGCCTTGCTGGCCAGGAAGCGCAGCGCTTCGCCGAAGGTCATGTTCTCCTTGCGCATGATGAAGGTGAAAAGGTCGCCCCCGGTGCCGCACGCGCCGAAACAGTGCCATGTGCCCGTCTCCGGGAAGACCACGAAGGAAGGGGTCTTTTCGCTGTGGAAAGGGCAGAGGCCCTTGTAGTTCCGGCCGGCCTTCTTGAGGGGCACATAGGCGGAGATAACTTCCACGATGTCCAGGCGCTCTTTGATCTCGTCCACGGCACCCACGGGGACCCCTCCTGGGAGCAGGTCTATTATACCAGAACGGGGGTGCCTGTCAATCGGGGCCTTCCTGAGCCTCCAGGGCTGTCTCGTTTTTACAAAAGGGAAAGGCTAGCGCAGGGGGCATGCCAGGAGGCGTGTCCTACGGTCTGCCGCGCCAGAAGGCCATCAGCGACGGGGAGGTAGGGGCGCACGGCCGTGCGCCCTCCAACCCCACCCCCTGGGCCCCTTCCCCAC